>JAEZSL010000187.1 GCA_023443925.1 Bacillota bacterium
AAATCCGCACATCTTGGACTGAAATTGGTACCGTTCACAAAAGTATTAAGCTACACTCTCACACTTCTCAAAGTGAACAATTACCAGGAAAGAAAGGCATGGTGCAGAAATGTCAAAAACTAAAATTTTTGTTATTCACTTAAAAGAAATCATATATACGGCACTATTCGCTGGCCTGGGTATACTGCTGATTATTCTTCTGGTTATTATGTTTTTGAATAAAAAGGAAGATACTACGGCAACTATGACCGGAGCCCAATATACACCCGGAGTATACAATTCAACACTGGTTTTAAACGATACGGCGCTGAATCTGGAGATTGTATTGGATAAAGATCACATCAATTCCGTCCGTATTGTCAATATTGATGAAGCGATTACCACCATGTTTCCGCTGGTTGAGCCTTCATTAAATGATATTGCCGATCAATTAGTAAATGGTGTTGATATTAATTCTATCGAAATCACGGAAGATAGTAAATATACCCAGACCTTGCTTATAGACGCAATCAAGGCTACGCTTTTAAAAGCTGCCGTAGTTAATACGGAAGTAAAAGATTAATCTGCGTCATACATTTGACTTATCATATCAGCTGACCAATACATAAATTAAGCCTCAGGACTTTGTAAATCAATGTCCCTGAGGCTTTTTTCGTACCACATAAACCGTGGATTAATCAATTAAGGTGTTCTGCAACCTATGGTGATCTATTCAATATTTTAACCTATATAGCGTCCTATATTAGATACGGTGACCTGTCGCTTAAAAAGATAATTCCGATTATTCCCGGCCCGGTATGCGCGCCAATGGCGCAGCCCACAAAACTTTCCAGGAAATGTTTGCAGCCGTATTTTTCGGTCAGCATTTCTTTAACGGCTTCCAGTGTCTGCCTGTCATCTCCATGAACAAGGCCGATGGTTTGATCGGCTAAATCAACTCCCCGCTCTCCAGCAATCTCAACCAGTCTTTTCAGGGATTTTACACGTCCCCTGACCTTTTCAATTGCTACCAGGGCACCATCATCGTTGATTTCAATAATCGGTTTTATATCCAGCAGCCCGCCGGCTATGGCGGAGGTACGGCTGAGTCTACCTCCTTTATAAAGGTATTCCAGGGTTTCAACCGTAAATATATGCTCCATATTGTTGCAATAAAATTGAATTGCTTCAACAATAGTCTTTTTAGGCAGATTTTTCTGTGCCATCATAAGTGCTTTTTCTACTGCCAGCCCAAAGCCAAGAGAAGCACATTTTGAGTCAATTATAGTCAGATCAAAATCCGGATATTCCTCTAACAATTCTGTTTTCGCCAAATTTGCCGCATTAAAGGTGCCTGCGATGCCGGTGGAAAAACAGATATAAATTACTTCGTCCCCGTTTTTAGCATATGGTTCAAAATTTTTCCGGAACATATAGGAGTTAATGTGATAGGTCTTTACTTCGGTTCCGGATCTTAATATATCATAAAACTCCTCCGGCATTATAGTTTCCCCGTCGAAATAATCCTTCTCATTTATGACAACCGGTGTGGGTATTACATGAAGATTGTATTTATCAGCCAGCCATCTGGGTACATCGGAGGCTGAATCCGTAATTATTCTTAAAGCCATTTTTATCCCCCTGTAAATTAGTTTTACAGATATCACATACCCGTTTTAACGTCGGCAGCGGATTCCTGACATCTGCAATGTGTTTTCAGCTGCAATTCCTTACTTATGTTAACTGTGACCTTGTGTCACACAATATTTATCCAATATTTATTATTTGTAAAAACTGAAGTTCACACGCAAGTTTTTTCCTGTCTTTTAGCCAAATTACATATTCTCCAGATCCATAAGCCAAAGTGCCGCACTGGCGTCGCTTGGCATACGAAGGTCTCCTCTGGGTGACACGGCAACGGAACCAACTTTCGGTCCGTCCGGGAGGCAGGAACGTTTAAACTGCTGTGAAAAGAAGCGGCGGTAGAAAACTTTCAGCCATTTCAAAATTATTTCCTTATCATAAATATCCCGGAAAGCAAGAACAGCCAGCCGGTATATCTTGGCAGGGGTAAATCCATATCTTAGAATATAAAACATATAAAAATCGTGCAGCTCATAGGGTCCCACGATATCTTCTGTTTTTTGGGATATAAGGCCTTCTACCGGCGGTAATAATTCCGGACTGACGGGTGTATCCAGTATGTCCAGCAGCACATGTTTTAACAACTCTTCTCCGGCTGTTTCGGCAAAATAGGATACCAGGTAACGTACCAGGGTTTTGGGTACGGATGCATTCACCCCGTACATAGACATATGGTCACCGTTATAGGTTGCCCAGCCCAGGGCTAACTCCGACATATCCCCGGTGCCGATCACCAGACCGTTATATTTATTGGATAAATCCATAATAATCTGCGTTCTTTCCCTGGCTTGGGAATTCTCATAAGTAACATCGTGGTTATCAATATCATGGCCGATATCTTTAAAATGCTGCAAAACCGCAGCTTGTATGGGAATTTCTTTTAGAGTCGTACCTAGCTGCTCCGCTAAAGACAGGGCATTCCGGTAAGTCCGGTCCGTGGTACCAAAACAGGGCATGGTAACCGTTAAAATTCCCTTTCTGTCCAGCCCCAGCAGATCAAAGGCCTTGCAGGTAACCAATAGGGCAAGGGTAGAATCCAGTCCGCCGGATATTGCAATAACCGCACATTTATAAGCTGTATGCTCCAAACGTTTCTTTAAACCGAAGGCCTGGATATTAATAATTTCTTCACAGCGTCTGTCCCGGTCTTCTTTCACTCCGGGTACAAAAGGTGCTTTATCAATAAATCGTGTTAAATCGGTCTCCGCCTGTTCTGTATGGAAAGTAAATTCAATTACTTCATAATCCTGAAAGGTGGTGGGTGTAAAGGTTGTCATTCTCCGGCGTTCATTCATCAGCTTCTGGACATCCAGTTCGGAATAAATCATCTCATTCTTAAATCTTGCCGACTGCTTCAGCATCATACCATTTTCCGCAATCAGGTTATGTCCGGCGAATACCAGATCCGTGGTGGATTCGCCCTCTCCGGCATCTGCATATAAATAACCGCACACCAGTCTTGCGGATTGTAATTTAATCAAATCCCTGCGGTAAATATCCTTGCCGGTGGTTTCATCACTTGCCGATGGGTTTAATATTATGGTCGCTCCTGCCATGGCATGATTTACGCTAGGCGGAAGGGGTACCCATAAATCCTCACAGATTTCGATACCGATGGTCAAAGCCGGCAGGCTGGTACAACGAAAGAGCAGGTTTATTCCAAGGGGAATCTTTCTTCCAAAGAAATTAATATATTCGATCTTCTCATGACCGGAATTAAAATACCTCGCTTCATAGAATTCGGAATAGTTGGGCAGGTTCTTCTTAGGGACAAATCCAAGTAACACCCCGTTTTGAATGGCTGCTGCCGTATTATATAATTTTCCTTCCGTAACGATGGGAACTCCCATGGTAACAAATACTTCTTTCCCTAAAGTATACTCCGTAATCCGCTTAAGCTGCTCCAGTGCACTGTTTAACAGGATATCCTGTAAAAATAGTTCACCACAGGTATAACCGGTAAGGCATAACTCCGGCAGTACCAGTACTTTTACCTGATTCTTTTCCGCTTCTTCAATAAGTTCAATTATTCTGTCCGCATTATAAATGCAGTTTGCCACCTGTATCTTCGGAGTTGCCGCCGCAACCTTTACAAATCCATGTTTCATCTTGACTCCCATCTTGCCGTAAACAGCATAATATCAGGCTAATATTATTAAAAGTCTGCTTTAGCAGACTTGGTATTCAAGAAATTTCCTATGTCATAAAAAAAGGCAGCGCCAAGGCTGCCCTTTATCTTTTGTTCATGTACCCGAAACGCCGTTTCCTGTATTTTGACTCCTAGCAAAGCTAGGTGGGTTTCCGCACATAAGCCTCTGTCTTCCACTGCAAA
>JAEZSL010000234.1 GCA_023443925.1 Bacillota bacterium
GGAGTAGCCTGTGTGGGCATTTACGGCGATGAAAGCAAAAAAGGGCCGGTTTTGTGGCTTCGGGAAATTGCAGTTTTACCCCAGGAACAGGGAAAAGGCATAGGAAAGAAGTTGATTTTACAAAGCTTAGGGTATGGAAAGGAACGAGGAGCGAAAAGAGCCTTTTTAATGGCTGATGACTGCAATACCAATGCAATTGGGCTGTATAAAAGCGTTGGCTTTGTTCCGTCGGAAGATGCGGAAATTAATATGGTAAGTGAGTAAAAAAATGATGCTGGCAATCGAATTTAATATTGCCAGCATCATTTATGCTTGAAAAGGATAAACTTATAATTCCACCCCCGCAAGCCGGGAGTTTATACTTGATCATCCATCAAGCAATCTTTTTACCAATAATATTAATTTATAAAAAAATCTTTAATTCTATTGATATAAATGGTATAATGTACATCACAATAAATTATAAGGAATACCAGGGCTTTTTTTAGGCTGAGTCATTATACGGAGTACAGATGTATTTCACGTTGTCAGATATAGATTTCATAAGGAGCAGAGGACATGAAAAGGAATATCAAAGTAAAAGGAGCATTAAAGGCATATTTACGCTGGCCGATTATGCTGTCGCTGTTATTGGTATGCATGAATATCAGTATTTATCTGATAGACTCGCAAGCCGGTTTTGTAATGTTCGGTTTTCTGATTCTATATTTGGTAATTGCCCTGCTTCTGTACCTTTTTAAAAGACCTGTCATCATTGGGGATCTGATTCGTTTTGCTGCCGATTATGGACAGGTTCAGAAACAATTATTAAAAGAGATGGCACTTCCCTATGGTATTTTAGACTATGACGGAAGGCTATTATGGGGGAATAATGAATTCCTGGACTTAATTGAGAATGAAAAAGCCGCCCGTAAATCCATATCCGGCATATTCCCGGAAATCACGGCTGCTTCACTGCCCAGAGACATGCAGGACAAGACCATTAGAGCCGCGAAGAATAACGGTCATTATAAAATTGTTTTAAGAAAAATAATTGCGGTAGATTTTTCAGACAGTGCCCTTTTTGAATATCAGGAAGATGACATGGGCCTGCACGATTCCAACACTTTAATTGCCATGTATATTTATGACGAAACGGAAATTAAAACTCTGATCCGGGAAAACTATGACCAGAAGATGATTACCGATCTGTTATATATTGATAATTACGAAGAAGCGTTAGAAAGTATTGATGAAGTCAGGCGATCTCTGCTGATTGCACTGGTAGACCGTAAAATTAATAAATACATGCAGAATATTGATGCCATCGTTAAAAAACTGGAGAAGGATAAATATATCTTTATGTTTAAGCAGAAGTACCTGCCCCAGCTCCAGACCAGCAAATTCAGCCTTCTTGAAGAAGTCCGCGCCGTTAATATCGGTAATGAAATGTCCGTTACCATCAGTATAGGTCTTGGCGTAAATACGGAATTCTATCTGCAAAGCTATGAGTATGCAAGGGCCGCCATTGACCTGGCACTTGGCAGAGGCGGCGACCAGGCGGTGGTAAAGGACGGTGACAAACCGCTTTATTACGGCGGTAAGAGTATCCAGTTAGAAAAGAGTACCAGAGTAAAAGCCAGGGTAAAAGCCCATGCCTTAAAGGAATTCGTAGAAGCCAAGGATAAAGTTGTCATCATGGGACATGCCATCGGTGATGTTGACTCTTTTGGCGCGGGAATCGGAATTTACCGTATTGCAAAAACGTTAAATAAAAAAGCTCATATTGTTATAAATGAAGTAACTACTTCGGTCCGTCCTTTAATGACCAGATTCATCAATAACCCGGATTACGAAGAAGATATGTTTTTAAAAGGGGAACAGGCTATGGGGGTAGTTGATAATAACACCCTGTTAGTCATTGTTGATGTAAACCGGCCTAATTATACGGAGTGCCGGGAATTACTTTCCCTGACAAAAACCATCGTGATACTAGACCATCACCGCCAGACCGGTGAAGCCATTGAAAATGCAGTCTTATCCTATATTGAACCCTATGCTTCCTCTTCCTGTGAAATGGTAGCAGAGATCCTTCAGTATATCGGAGACGGACTCCGGTTAAAGCAGGTGGAAGCCGATGCCATGTATGCCGGCGTTATGATTGATACCAACAATTTCTTAACCAAAACCGGTGTCAGGACCTTTGAAGCAGCCGCTTTTTTAAGAAGAAACGGTGCGGATGTAACCCGAATACGCAAGTCCTTCCGCAGTGATATGGATGAGTATAAAACCAAGGCGGAAGCCATCAGCGCAACGGAAATCTATTTAGACCATTATGCCATTACGGTATGCTCCAGTGTCGGAATTAACAGTCCTACCGTACTGGGAGCCCAGGTTGCCAATGAACTTCTTAATATTACCAATATTCGGGCTACCTTCGTCTTTACGGAATTTAACGATAAAATATACTTAAGTGCCCGTTCCATTGATGAGGTAAATGTGCAGCTGATTACGGAACGGTTAGGCGGCGGGGGGCATATGAGTGTTGCTGGTGCCCAGTTTACCGGGTCAACCCTGGCAGAAGCAATGTATAATTTGAAGGCGACTCTGTCAGCTATGAAACAGGAAGGTGAAATATAAGATTCCTGGCAAAAAATAATAAAACAAGTATTAACTGTATGGCATATTCAGAAAACTATATAGTTTTGCAATTATCTACTGCACTTGAATATGAAAGGAGAATATAAATATGCAGATTATATTATTACAGGATGTAAAAGCCTTAGGGAAAAAAGGGGAACTGGTTAATGTAAGTGACGGTTATGCCAGAAACTTCATATTGCCGAAAAAATTAGGCTTAGAAGCCAATGCGAAAAATTTAAATGACCTGAAATTACAAAAGGCCGCTGAAGATAAAAAACTGAAGGAATTACTGGAGGAAGCACAGGCCCTTGGTAAAGACCTGGAAAGCAAAACTCTGGAAGTTAAGATTAAAGCCGGTGAAGGCGGCAGAACCTTCGGTTCCATATCCTCCAAGGAAATTGCAGGAGCATTAAAGACCCAGTGCGGACTGGATATTGATAAGAAAAAGTTACATCTTCCGGAACCCATAAAGACAATCGGAACTCATACCGTTCCTGTAAAACTCCATCCCCAGGTGACGGCAGAACTTAAGGTCCGGGTCAGTGAACAGTAAAGAAGTAAACCAGGTACAATATTCTGCAGACACCTGTATAAACAGGTATTTACAGCATGTTGTACCTGAATTTTAGGAGGAAGGGCAGATGGATGAGGCATTTATAAAAAAAGTGTTTCCCCACAGTACGGAAGCGGAGCAGTCAGTCATCGGATCCATGATTATGGATAAAGATGCCATTGTGGCAGCTTCTGAAACCGTTACAGCGGAAGACTTTTATGAACAACGGTATGGTGTCTTATATGATGCCATGCTGGAGCTCTTTAATGAAGGCAAGCCCGTAGATTTAATTACCCTGCAGAATAAATTAAAGGAAAAAGATGTTCCGCCCGAGCTGTGCAGTCTGGAATTTATCAGAGATTTGATTACTTCCGTACCGACTTCCGCCAATGTCAGGTACTATGCCAATATCGTGAAAGAAAAATCCACCTTAAGACAGTTAATTAAGGTGACGGAATCCATTACCAATGAATGTTATCTGGATAAGGAAAAGCTGGAAACGATTCTGGAAGATTCGGAAAAGAAGATGTTTGATATACTTCAGAAAAGAAACTCCGGGGAATTTGTCGGCATTAAAGAAATCGTATTCAAGTCCCTGGAAAGTATTGAAGCAGCCGCAAGAAATAAGGGAAGCGTAACCGGTGTAGCGACAGGTTTTTATGACCTGGATTATAAAACGGCAGGCTTACAGCCTTCGGATTTAATTCTTATCGCAGCAAGGCCTTCCATGGGTAAAACTGCCTTTGTATTAAACATAGCGGAGCATGTGGTACTTAGAAATAATGTTACCACTGCCATATTCAGTTTGGAAATGTCAAAGGACCAGCTGGTAAAGCGTATTATGTCCATGCATTCCAAAGTAAATTCACAATCTATGAGAACCGGAGATTTGAGTGATGATGACTGGCTTAAACTGGTGGAGAGTGCCAGGGTTATCGGTAACTCTAATCTGATTATAGATGATACCTCCAGTATATCCATAAGCGAACTTCGGTCCAAATGCAGGAAGTTCAAGTTAGAACATAATCTGGGCCTGGTTATTATCGATTATCTCCAGTTAATGACCGGCAGCAAGAAATCCGAGTCCAGGCAGCAGGAAATTTCAGAAATCTCCCGTTCCCTTAAAGGTCTTGCCCGAGAACTTAGTGTTCCGGTGGTAGCTTTATCCCAGCTCAGCCGTGCCGTAGAACAAAGGCCGGATAAACGGCCCATGCTGTCAGACTTAAGAGAATCCGGCGCAATCGAGCAGGATGCCGATATCGTTATGTTTTTATACCGTGATGATTATTATAATCATGATTCGGAGGAGGCCGGAATATCGGAAGTCATAATTGGTAAACAGAGAAACGGTCCTACCGGCACAGTAAAACTCGCCTGGTTATCCCAGTTTACCAAATTTGCCAATTTGGAAAGACAGGGCGGTTAGTCCTGGAACAATTAAGGTTCCGTATCAGGTACTTAAGGTTAATCAAAAGCTTTAAGTAACCGGTACGGGACTTTCGTTTTGTTTACAGCAGAAAGTCTTAAATCATATAATAAAACAGCGTGTAAAAATATAAATTGGTAGTTGCCGTAGGAATATGTCAAGGGTTGATGAGTGGGACAAGCTTCTGCCAAACCCTGTCGACAAGTTAATTGAGAAAGTGTCTTAAGCGTATTGCATTGAATATCTGCTGTGATATAATTAAAGAAGTGTAAATATATTACAAATCAACCGAGGAGGAAGAGCAATGCGCGAAACTCGATATATGATATCAGAGGCCTCAAAAAGAATAGATATTGAACAGCATACCTTACGGTATTGGGAAGAAGAGTTGGATTTACATATACTTAGAAACGAAATGGGACACAGATATTATAGAGAAGAGGATATTGAGGTGTTAAAGGCGGTAAAAATCCTGAAAGAAAAAGGATACCAGCTGCGTGCTATTAAAATGCTTTTACCTGATATTCAGAAAATGAGCAATTTGGACAAAGAAGAAGTTGATAAAATGCAGCAGGAGTGGGATAAGAAGTATATGGATGACATAGCCCATGAAAACAGCCAGGCAGCCTTGTCCGTCCAGGAGAACGGTTTATCGAAAGAATCCGAGGGTTATGTACAGAAAACCACCGGAAAGCTGGATCAGTTTAGAACGCTGATGAGTAATCTTATAACGGAAGCAATGCAGGATAATAATGAAGTACTTTCTGATTCCGTCAGTGAAGTGGTAACCAGAAGTGTAATAAAGGAAATGGATTTTCTGCTGAGAGTGAAGGAAGAAAGGGAAGAAGAACGATTTAAACAGTTTGACCGGACTTTACGGGAACTGCAGAACAGCCGCATGGAATTTGCCGTATCAAAATCGGATCGGTTAAAAAGAAAAAAAGGCATATTTAATAAGTGATAAAAAATAATCAGGGGCACGTTAAGGATTTTATCCATTACGTAAGCCCCTGAAAGTTTGAATATATTAAGCTTCAATAGCACCGGTTGGACATGTTGCTGCACAAGCGCCACAATCCAAACAGGCATCAGCGTCGATTTCAAAATGACTTGCGCCTTCAGAAATAGCGCCAACGGGACATTCGCCAACGCAAGCGCCGCAGCTTATACATTCGTCAGAAATTTTATATGCCATGATTATGTACCTCCTATTTAAGTTTTCATAATCATTTTAATATAAATTCAAATATAATACAAGCTATTTATATAATTATTTCAAGACGCCATTACCTCATGAATTATTAAAATCTTTCGGGTTTTTTACCGCGTAAATTAAACCCTTGACGGGCCGTTAAACTTAGATTATAATTAAAATGTTTCGAAAATATAATTAATAACAATCGTTTTTGATAAACGTAAGGAGGTATATACATGGCACAAGTATCAAAAGAAATGACTATTGGTGAAATTATCAGAGTTGACCAGGGAATTATTCCGATTTTAATGGCTTCCGGTATGCATTGTGTTGGTTGTCCTTCTTCCCAGGGAGAATCCTTAGAAGAAGCTGCAATGGTTCACGGAATGGATGCAGATGATTTATTAGACAGAATTAACGAATACCTTGGAACAAAATAATAAAAGTCGGAGAGCAGCAAAGTAATGCTGGATTATGACTTCAAGAAGCCGTAGATAACCTACGGCTTCTTTTTTTGCATTTACGGACTTTTAATGAAAAGACAACCTGATAATGACAATTGTCACACGAACTATTTACAATTAACACTAGGCGCTAGGGGCGATTATCAGTAAAATAGCATTGTAAAAGAAAAAATCCAGGAGGATAAAGGAATGAGTCAAACAGTTGTAAAGATAAAGAACCTGGTTAAGAGATATAAAGAACTGACTGCTGTCGATCATTTTAACCTTGAAATAAAGGAGGGAGAAATACTTGGGCTGTTAGGACCGAATGGTTCCGGAAAAACCACCACGTTAAACTGTCTTCTTTCACTTCTTAGTTTTGAAGAAGGAAATATCGAAGTCTTCGGTAAGAAGATGAATCCGGACAGTTACAGCCTGAAGCGGGATATCGGGGTCATTTTGCAGAATGTAGCGTTATTTGATACTCTTACCGTTTATGAGAACATTGATTTTTTCTGCGGTCTATATATTAAAGATAAGGCTGTGAGAAAAAAACATGTGGAAGAAGCCATAGAATTTGTGGAACTTACAGAATTTAAAAAATTTTATCCAAAGAAGCTTTCCGGGGGTTTACTGAGAAGACTGAATATTGCCTGCGGTATCGCCCATAAGCCGAAACTCATTATTTTGGATGAACCTACCGTAGCGGTAGATCCCCAGAGCAGGAATAAAATTCTGGAAGGAATTCTGGAGCTGAACAGGCAGGGAACAACGGTTATATATACCTCCCATTACATGGAGGAAGTGGAGGAAATTTGTTCACGGATCGTCATTATGGATAAGGGAAGAAATATTGCTGACGGTACGGCAAATGAGCTGAAACTGCTGGTAGAGAACAAGGAAACTATTTATATTGATATGAGAGCCTTGCCGGAAGAGGATCTGGAAAACATAAAAAGCTTAAATCATGTCCGGTCTGCTATGTATTATAATGAGGTGCTTACGGTAAAGTGCGACGGCGGAAAGCACAATCTCATTCATGTTATGAATTATCTGCAGGAAAAAGGAATTAGTTTTGGCAGGGTGCATTCGGAGCTGCCTACGTTAAATGACGTATTTCTTGAAATTACAGGTAAGGAACTCAGGGACTAGTGCACAGGTTCAGAAAGGAATAAAATTATGTTTTTTCACTTGCTTAAATATAAATTAAAAGCGCTGTTCCGGCAAATGTCCTTAGTGGGCTGGGTTTTTGCCTTCCCAATTGCACTGGGAACATTTTTTTTCCTGTCTTTTGGCAGTATAATGAACAGCGAGGAGTATGACTTTTCTCCCGTGCCGGTAGCTTTTGTCTCAGTAAACAGTGCGGATAAGATGTTTGAAACGGTTCTTGATGATTTAAGTAAAGAATCGGAAAATCAATTATTCCAGGTCACAAAAACCGATAAGGAAAGTGCCGAGGAGCTGTTAAAAAAGGGCGATATTGACGGAATTTTATCAGCCTCACCGGAGCTTTCGGTAATTGTCAGCGGAAAGGGTTTAAACCAGACTATCATAAAATCTTTCCTGGAATCTTACTTAAAACACCAAAACGTATTGGAACAGATCGGAAGTATTCACCCGGAAAGATTTGCAGCTGCCATGGATATCCTTACCAGGGAAAACAGTTATAATAAGGAGATATCCCTCGCCAATACCAAAATGGATAATCTGTCCCAATATTTCTTTGCCCTCATTGCCATGACCTGCTTATACGGTTCTATAATCGGAAGAAAGTGTGTAGAGGATATTCAGGCTGATTTATCGGCTTTAGGCGCCAGAAGAGAGACCTCCCCGGCTCATAAGCTTACGGTGATCTGTGCTGATTTCTGCGGTTGTGTAATAGTTAATTTTTCTTCCGTGCTGCTTTTGCTTTTTTATCTGACCGTAATACTTAAGATAGATTTTGGGACCAGAGTTCCTTATATCGTACTTACGGCCTTCGCAGGTTCCGTAATTGGTGTAGCCATGGGCACCTTTATCGGCTCTCTTGGAAAAATTTCCGTGGAAGTTAAGGGAGCTTTAGTATCGGCCATCAGCCTGATCCTCTCCTTCCTAAGCGGTCTTATGTTAAATAACATGAAGGATATTGTAGAACATACTGTGCCTTTTGTAAACAGGATTAATCCCGCGGCATTGATTGCAGATTGCCTTTATTCCCTGAACATGTATGATACCTTTGACAGGTTCTACAGCAATATTGCGAATATGGGCATTATAGCCGCATTGTTTATATTGGGAAGCTATCTGCTGCTAAGGAGGAACCGTTATGCAAGTATTTAAGGCGTTTTTTATTATACTTAAGCGTGGGCTTGTTAGTACCTTAATCTTTTTTACGATTTTTTTGGCCCTGGCCCTGCTGCTTTCCGGTAACGGGAAGAAACAGACAGAGGTCGTTTATAATGACGCGAAAGTAAAAGTTGCGATTTTTGACCGGGATAATACGGTTTTGAGCAGAAGTTTGTACGAATACCTGGATAAAACCCAGGAGCTGGTCACTATAAAAGATGACAAGGATTCCATAAGCGATGAACTATTTTACAGGAATGTAGAATACGTACTCATTATAAAAGAAGGTTTTGAAGAAAATATAAAGTCCGGCGATTTCGAAGATGTAGTGGAAAACGTTAAGGTCCCGGACAGTATAAGCGGAACGCTACTGGATGATAAAATAAATCAGTACTTATCTGCACTGAGTGCCTATATGTCAGGCGGGTTTTCAGCGGGCGAAGCTGCGTCAAAGGCTCTGGATACGGCTGATATTACTGCAAAGGTAACTTTGCTTAAGGTGGAAGGAAAAGAAACGGAAAAGAGCAGAGCCTTCTATTACTATACGTTTATACCCTATGTATTAATCTGTATGATGATCAGTACTTTGGGAAGTATTCTTCTGACCTTCCGGAAAAAGGATTTAAGCTGGAGAATTAAATGCTCTGCGCTTTCTGAGTCCGGAAGAAACACCGCCTTGATTTCCGCCAGTCTGCTGTTTGGCCTGATCTGCTGGGCCGTTTTTATCGTATTGTCTTTGTTTATCTATCAAAAAGATATGACGGGAATAAAAGGTGTTCTCTTTACTCTAAATAGTCTGGTTTTTCTGTTTATAGCGATGAGCCTGACTTATCTTATCAGTTTTGTAGTAAAAACATCAAATGCTTTAGACATGGTTTCTAATATAATCGGTTTGGGGATGAGCTTCCTGGGAGGTGTTTTTGTACCTCTGGAATATATGAGCAGCAGCGTGTTAAGGTTCTCCAAGTTTCTGCCTACCTACTGGTATGTATTAACGAATCAGGCTATAGAAACCTTTAACAGCTCAAAAGAACAATATAATATTATTATCAGAAACCTGGGAATCGAAGTTTTATTTGCACTTATCATTTTTATAGTCGCCATAGGACTGCAGCGTTTTCGAGTACTGGACCAGCAAGCCTGATAACTGTTTTGATGCAATTAAAAACCTCCGCCACCGGCGGAGGTTTTTTATCCATAGATTCTTTTATTTTAACAAACTATAATCTCTACTGCACCATTTCAATCCGACGGTGTTACAGTGCGGATAAAATCTGAACTGCATTATTCTTAACTATGCTTTCAAAATGCTCCTCATAATAATAAGGACTTGCATAAGTCGTGCGTTCCGGTCTGCCGTACTCCGAGATTATATTACAAATTTTATTAAATTCTTCCGGAGTATGTTCGGACTTGGTAATAATCAGATAATACATGGAATTAACAGGATTTTTATATAAACTGTTATTACCTTCGTAGTAATTGGAAATAACACTTGATAGTTTTGTTACTTCGCTGAGGTTTTTAAAAGAATATACTTTCATTAAATTAGTCTGATAGGACACACTCTTTTGGTCTGCGGATTCTTCATCCGGGGATTCGTCCTTATTAATGGATAATGCTTCGGCAAGCGGTACAAAATCATCTTTTTCCTCTTCGGAAGTTTCTCCGATCAGCTCATCCATCTGTCCAAACACATTAATAATCTCGTCTGCATAAGAATCATCCGATTCATCATCATAAACATCTTCGTGTTCGTCCGAATCCGGTGAGAACTTCGAAAAACGGGTATCCAGTTCATCCGGGTCTTCAACCTTGGTTATTACTAAAATCAAACATTCAGGCGAAACCGGAATGGCTTCTATCATCAAGGGAATATCCTCTGCTTCAAAACCAAATTCATAGTTTGCTTGCTGCATCATATCTCGAAATAAGGCCTTTGCTTTCTCACTTCCATAAG
>JAEZSL010000251.1 GCA_023443925.1 Bacillota bacterium
GAGCAAATCCACATTTGCTGGATAAGCTGAGAGTGGATTATTACGGGACTCCGTCTTCCCTCCAGTCCGTAGCCAATATTTCGGTACCTGAACCAAGAGTGATTCAGATACAGCCTTGGGAGAGTAAATTAATCAAGGATATCGAAAAGGCGATTTTAGCTTCCGATCTGGGGCTGACTCCTAACAACGACGGCAAAGTAATCCGTCTGGTTTTCCCGGAGCTTACGGAAGAGAGAAGAAAAGACCTCGTTAAAGACGTTAAGAAGAAAGCGGAAAATGCGAAAGTAGCCGTACGAAACATCAGGAGAGATGCCAATGATGCGATTAAGAAGATGAATAAAAACAGTGAAATATCAGAGGATGAAGTGAAAATCCTGGAAGATAGTATTCAAAAAGCTACGGATAAGCATATAAACGATATTGATAAACTTACGGAAGATAAATCCAAAGAAATCCTTACCGTATAGAACTTTAAATGGGGCTGTTGCATATCTATAACCAGGAAAAGGCAACAGTCCCTTAATTACGAATTAGTTGGAGGTCTCCATGGGAGATAATTTTGATCAGGAAGGTATGAGAATACCGGAGCACGTTGCCATTATTCTGGACGGTAACGGCCGTTGGGCGAAAAAGAAAAGGATGCCCAGAAATTATGGTCATGCACAAGGCAGTAAAACAGTAGAAAAAATCTGTGAAGAAGCATATCGTATGGGTGTAAAATATTTAACGGTTTATGCCTTTTCAACCGAAAACTGGACCAGACCCCAGGATGAGGTGGAAGCCCTTATGAAACTGCTTCGCAATTATATGAAGGATTGTTTGAGAACAAGCAGTAAGAATAATATGAAAGTCCGCATCTTGGGAGATTTAACAAAATTAGATGAGGACATAAAAACCAGTATTATAGAATTAGAAAGAGCATCGGCAGAGAATACGGGGCTGAACTTTCAGGTGGCTTTAAATTACGGCGGACGGGATGACATTATGAGAGCTGCAAAAAAAATCGCAGTGGATTATAAAGCAGGCACCTTAAGTTTAGATGATATAGATGAAAAATTATTTTGCGGTTATTTAGATACAAAAGGAATTCCGGACCCCGACTTATTGATCCGGACCAGCGGCGAACAGAGGATATCTAATTTTTTATTGTGGCAGCTGGCATATACGGAATTCTATTTTACAGATACGTTATGGCCTGATTTTAATAAAGCGGAATTGAGAAGGGCGTTTGAATACTACAGTAGTAGAAATAGAAGATTCGGAGCGGTTTAGATTCTATTAGGAGGAAAATATATGTTTTGGGTTAGATTCCGCAGTTCGGTTATACTTATGATTGTTACGGTAGCAGCACTTGTTCTGGGAGGAAATGTGTTATTTGCCATTATTCTTGCCATTTCTCTTATCGGAATGATGGAATTATACCGGATTATAAAAGTAAATAATTCAATAATAGGATATCTGGGTTATGCGGCTGCTGTCTTATTTGATTTCCTGATCTATTTTAATATTGAAAAATATGATATGATGTTTATCATAGGTTTTCTGCTGCTATTAATGCTTTTATATGTATTTTCCTACCCCAAATTTAAAATTGAGGAAGTAGCGGTTGTTTTTCTGGGATTGTTTTATGTTGCAGTTATGCTGAGTTTTGTATATAAAGTAAGAATGCTGGATGACGGAGCTTTACTTGTCTGGCTTATCTTTATCGGAGCCTGGGGATCGGATACCTGTGCCTACTGTGTCGGAATCCTTATCGGCAAACATAAGATTCTTCCCCGGTTAAGTCCCAAAAAATCTTTGGAAGGCTGCATCGGTGGTGTTGTTGGAGCGGCTTTACTGGGCTTTATTTATGCAAGCGTATTTAAGAGCAGCATTATGGGGGTTCAAAATCCTTTGCTTGCGTATGCTGTTATATGCGGAACTTCCAGTGTAATATCCCAGTTGGGAGATCTGGCGGCATCCGCAATTAAAAGAAATCATGATATTAAAGATTATGGCACTTTAATTCCCGGACACGGCGGTGTCTTAGACCGTTTTGACAGTATTATCTTTGTGGCCCCTGTGGTTTTCTTATTGTCAGGTGTATTATAAGGATCTGTTTAATCGAAGGTAAAATATTTTTGATAACGAATTCGGAAGAATATAACAGTAACAATTCTTAAATACTGGTGTAAAATATATAATGAGCGGAACCTCCGCCCACATAAAAATTTGAAAGCAAAGCACATATTGTAAGGAAAAGAGGTCCATATGAAATGTATTTCAATCCTTGGGTCCACCGGTTCGGTTGGTACCCAGACACTGGAGGTTGTCCGAAATAATAAAGATTTAATGGTTACTGCTTTAGCGGCAGCCAATAACATAGATTTATTAGAAAAGCAGATACGGGAATTTAAGCCTGTAATTGCCTGCGTATGGGATGAAAATAAAGCAAAAGAACTTGCGTTAAGAGTAAATGATCTATCGGTTTCCATAGTATCAGGAATGGATGGACTAATCAGTTGTGCAACAGAAAAAAATACGGAAACAGTTGTAACTGCAGTTGTGGGTATGATAGGAATACAACCTACCATAGAAGCAATTAAAGCAGGAAAAAATATTGCAATTGCCAATAAAGAAACGTTAGTAACTGCAGGGCATATTATCATGCCATTAGCGAAAGAATACGGTATCAGCATTTTACCGGTTGACAGTGAACATTCTGCTATTTTCCAGGCATTAAACGGAGAGAAAGATAATACCATCAGCAGAATCATCCTGACAGCCTCCGGCGGACCCTTCCGTGGCAGGAAAAGAATGGATTTGGAAAACATACAGGTAGAAGATGCACTAAAACACCCTAACTGGTCCATGGGCAGAAAGATTACAATCGATTCTTCTACGATGGTTAACAAAGGTCTGGAAGTAATAGAAGCCAAATGGTTATTTCAAGTTGATTTGGATAAAATACAGGTAGTAATACAACCGCAGAGTGTGATTCATTCAGCGGTTGAATTTGAAGACGGCAGTGTTATGGCTCAGATGGGTACTCCGGATATGAAGCTGCCCATACAGTATGCATTATATTATCCGGTCAGAAGAAAACTTCCAGGCAAACGGATTAATTTTTTTGAACTGGGCAGGTTAACCTTTGAAGAACCGGATATGGAAACATTTAAAGGTTTAAAACTGGCTTATGAAGCCGGTGCAGAAGGCGGAAGCCTTCCAACTGTTTACAATGCGGCCAATGAAATAGCGGTTGCAAAATTTTTAAAGAGGGAAATCAGTTATCTGGATATTGCGGATTTAATTGAAACCGCAGTGAAAAGCCATAAAAAAGTACAAAACCCGACTATTTCCGAAATTCTTAATATTGAAGCAGAGACATATGATTTAATTAAACAGCTCACAAAAAAGAGATAAAGGGTTTTCTATAAGTCTTAATAGTATGGAATAGCTATATTTATTTTACATTATTAGGAGGTAAAGATGAATATTATTATTGCAATCTTAATATTTAGTTTAATCATTGTTATTCATGAACTGGGACATTTTCTTCTGGCTAAGAGGAATGGTATATTTGTAACTGAATTTTCCATAGGTATGGGTCCAAGGCTTATCACCCTGGTGGAAACGGAAAAAGGTCACCGCCCCAGGCTTCTTTTATCTCAGCACGATTTTGATACAGTAACTGAGTGGAAGGATACCACCAAGTATTCCTGGAAACTATTCCCTATCGGCGGCTCCTGTATTATGATGGGAGAAGATGAAGCAATCGAGGATAACCGGGCATTTAATAAAAAAGGTGTATGGGCAAGGATCTCCGTTATTTTTGCCGGGCCATTTTTTAATTTTTTACTAGCTTTTGTTTTAGCATTGTTCATAGTTGGCACTTCAGGATACGATCTTATAGCAGTAAGTAGTGTAGAAGCTGGATCAGCTGCGCAGGAAGCGGGTCTTCAAAATGGGGATATAATAACTAACATTAACGGAACTAATATAGATATTGGACGCGAATTCACAGCATACTTACAATTTCATCCATTTAATGGTGATAATGTATCATTAACTTATTTAAGAAAGAACAGGGAAAATAGCTTTGAAGAAAACAAGGTTACTATGAAACCGAATTTAGTAAGAAGCTATGGTATAAGTTTTGGCGATGTAACTGAAAATGATTCAGTCTTTGTTACTTTATTAAATGATAGTACAAAAAAGGCTGGAATAGAAATTGGAGACAAAATTAAGAAGATAAACAATCAAACAATTTCTAATGGTAAAGGGTTAAATCAATATTTTATAGATCATCCATTAACAAATGAACCGGTTGAGATAACTTATTATAGAAATGGAAAAAATGTAACAACAAATGTTACACCACAAATAAAAAGTGAAAATTATTCGTTGGGTTTTACTTTTGGATTTATTGCCCAAAAGACGGGATTGAATATTTTAGATGTAATGAAATACAGCTTAATTGAGGTAAGATATCAGATATCTATTACAATACAAAGCCTCTCTGGATTAATTAGAGGTAAGGTCAGTACAAATGAATTGGCTGGTCCGGTTGGCGTAGTAAGTATGATTGGTAATGTTATTGAACATAGTGATACAATGAAAGATAAATTGTTAAATGCGATTACTTTTTGCATTTTATTAAGTGCCAATCTGGGTGTTATGAACCTGTTGCCATTACCTGCATTGGATGGAGGCAGGTTAGTGTTTTTATTTTTAGAAATCATTCGAGGAAAACCTGTTGATAAGACGAAAGAAGGGTTGGTTCATGCGATTGGTTTAGTATCATTGATGGCATTAATGGTATTTGTTATGTTTAATGACATTAATAGATTATTATAGATATGAATTTATTTGATGGCTCTTATGTTAGTTTTACACGAATATTTCAGTTTTAAAAAATTTTACTATTTTGTTTTATTTATTTTACATTATTAGGAGGTAAGGATGAATATTATTATTGCTATATTAATATTTAGTTTAATTATTGTTATTCATGAACTGGGACATTTTCTTCTGGCTAAGAAGAATGGTATATTTGTAACTGAATTTTCCATCGGTATGGGTCCGCGTATTGCGAGTCTTGTAAAGACAGAAAAAGGTTACCGTCCCAGGCTTTTTTTATCTCAGCATGATTTTGACACGACTCATGAATGGAAAGACACGACCAAATACTCGTGGAAATTATTTCCTATCGGCGGCTCCTGTATTATGATGGGTGAGGATGAAGCCATCGAGGATGACAGGGCATTTAATAAAAAGGGAGTCTGGGCAAGAATATCCGTTGTAATTGCCGGTCCTTTCTTTAATTTTATTTTAGCATTTGTTCTGGCAATGTTTATAATCGGAATAATAGGTTATGACCCGTCTGTGATAACCAGTGTGTCAAAGGATTCCGCGGCAGCGAAAGCCGGTATCCGGACCGGTGATGTAATTACCGAAATCAATGGAGAGAACATAGATATAGGCAGAGATGCTTTAACCTATCTTCAATTTAACCCTTTAGGCTCTGCCGCGGTGGACTTAACGTTTGAAAGGGATGGAGTTAAAAATAAAGCTGCCTTAACACCTGTTATGGTAAAAACATATATGCTGGGATTCGGTTACCAGCCGGACAGTGCAGCTCCTACCATCAATTCCATATATGAAGATATGCCTTTGGCAAAAGCCGGTTTGCAAAACGGCGACATAATCTTAAAAATCAATGATACCGGTATTAAAGACGGAAATGCCCTGAGTCAGTATTTTCAGGAAAATCCTCTGACGGATCAGTCTCTAACCGTAACCTATTCCAGGCAGGGCAAAGAGAGTGCCGTAGAAGTGACACCGGTATTAACAAGCGAAAATTATAGTATCGGAATTGCGATTAATTCAGCCAGAGTGAAAACCGATGCTTTTGGTGTGGTAAAATACAGTGCCGTTGAAGTAAAGTACTGGATTAAGACTACGATACAGAGCCTTGAGCAGATATTAAGAGGTAAGGTAAGCAAAGATGACATTGCCGGACCGGTAGGAATTGTAAGTTTTATCGGGGATACTTACCAGGCAAGTAAAAGTGATGGAATTCTTTATGTATTCCTAAGCCTGGCAAATATCAGTATATTATTAAGTGCTAACTTAGGGGTAATGAATTTATTACCCATACCGGCGCTGGACGGCGGTCGTTTGGTCTTCCTGTTTTTAGAATTATTCCGGGGAAAACCTGTGGATCAGGCAAAGGAAGGCTTGGTTCATATGATTGGCCTGGTTGCACTAATGCTTTTAATGGTATTTGTAATGTTTAACGATATCAGCAGGCTATTTAATTCCTAAAAGGTAAAGGTGCTGTGGTAAGATCATAGATTATTCGGTGTTATTAAGGAGCAGTAAAACCTGGTAAAGCGGATGATCTATGATTTTTGCCGTTATAGAGTGATTTACCATTACCAGTGATACATGCGGGTTGCATAAAAAGAATTCATAGGATAAATTTTAAAATTAATGAAAGTTAAGATACCTGGAAATAAAATTTCTTTCTAAACGACAATAGTATAAGATTTTTAACGTAGAAACCGAATATTGAGTGAAACATAAAAATAAAATATATAACATGTAAGATAAGACTTACTAAACAATGGACAGGTATAACCTTTAGGAAATTACATAACCATATCTTCAGTTTAATATACCATATAGTGTTACGGATATCAGGGCTTTCGCTGTTTTTGGCAAACTTCAGCTCTAAACTGTATAACTGTACGGAACGATACAACATTGGTCTTACAATTATCTATGAGCAATTTAAACGAAAGGAGAAATTCATAATTCATCATGAGAGAAAATACAAAAATCATACAAATTGGAAATAAAGTTATCGGCGGTAATAATCCCATACTAATACAATCCATGACCAATACGAAAACTGAGGATGTACAAGCCACGGTGAAACAGATACTGGAACTGGAGGCTGCCGGATGTGATATTATTAGAAGCGCTGTTCCCACCATGGAAGCGGCCAGGGCATTTTCAGAAATAAAAAAGCAGATCCATATTCCCATTGTAGCCGATATTCATTTTGACTACCGGCTGGCAATTGCTGCTATTGAACATGGAGCAGATAAAATACGTATTAATCCCGGTAATATCGGCAGCACCGATAAAGTAAAAGCTGTGGTACAAGCAGCAAAGGAAAGAAATATTCCTATCCGTGTGGGCGTTAACAGCGGTTCGCTGGAAAAGGAACTGGTTCAGAAATATAAGGGAGTTACGGCAGAAGGACTGGTGGAAAGTGCTCTGGATAAAGTTCATATCATTGAAGAACTGGGATATGACAATCTGGTTATCAGCATTAAATCTTCCGATGTTTTAATGTGCGTAAAAGCCCATGAGCTGATTGCAAAACAGACCGTTTATCCGCTCCATGTCGGTATTACCGAAGCCGGTACAATAATAGCCGGTAACATTAAATCGGCAGTGGGCTTAGGAATTATACTACATGAAGGAATCGGTGATACCATACGTGTATCCTTAACCGGCAGTCCGCTGGAAGAAGTTAAATCTGCCAGACTGATACTAAAGACCTTAGGCCTGAAAAAGGGCGGTGTGGAATTAGTATCCTGTCCGACCTGCGGCAGAACCCAGATTGACTTAATAAAGCTGGCCGGAGAGGTTGAGAATCTCATCCAGGATATTGATCTGGACATTAAAGTTGCAGTTATGGGGTGTGCTGTTAACGGACCCGGAGAAGCGAAAGAGGCGGATATCGGGGTTGCCGGAGGCAAAGGCGAAGGAATTATCATCAAAAAAGGTGAAATTATTCGGAAAGTAAAAGAAGAAGAGCTGTTATCGGCACTCAGAGAAGAACTGTTAAAAATGCAGTCCTAAAACAGATTTAAATTGTTACAGAAAAGAGGTTTGTTATGGGTATGCTTTTTTTTGATGTATTTGACCAGTTATCCAACCTTCCCAAGGATCTGGAAAACCTGTTTCAGGAGGTTCAGATCGAGCGGGTTGCGGTTTCAAAGTCAACGGCGGAAGTTAAAATATATATGCAGAGCAGCAGACTGATACAAAAGCCCGTAATACGGAAAATGGAATATCAGCTTAAAAAGCAGCTGTTTGCTTCCGCTCCGAATAAGGTTGTATTATGGGATCATTACATATTATCAGCACAATATACCCCGGAAAAATTATTCCACATCTACCGTGACAGCATATTAGAAGAATTTCGGGAAAGAAGTATATTAGAATATAATGTATTTGAACTGGCCGATATAGACTTTGAAGGAAACACCCTGGTTTTTCGATGTGAAGAAAACTTCCTGATCCGGAAAGTGTCAGCTGGAATCACAAAATATTTAACCGATATGTTTCAAGGCCGGTTTCATTATGATATATCCGTTCGGTTTGAATATTATGAACCGGAGAAAAAAGAAGAAGAAACACAAGAGTATGAATTCGTTTCAAGATCCGGAGAAAGCGTAAGAGAGAATACTTCTGGTTATATGGAGGATAAGCGCGGTAAAGCCGATGAGCTGGCTGCTGCGGCATATATGCAGGACTTAAATGAAAACCAAATGGCTTCCGATGCGGGAGGGGGCGTTGTCAAGGAGAGTACAAGCAGCAAAGGCTCCAAAGACCAGGAAAGAGAAAAACCTGCCAAAGGGAAAAATGCCTATGATAAAAGCAAATACAGTTATAAGAAAGTGATTAATGACCCGGATACCATATACGGCAAGGGTTTTGAAGGGGAAGCCATACCCATCGCCGATATTCAGGATGAGATCGGTGAGGTCGTTATCCGGGGTAAGATCATAAATACAGAAGCAAGAGAACTGCGGAATGAAAAGACAATAGTCATTTTTACGGTAACGGATTTTACCGATTCCATACAGGGGAAGTTATTTATTAAGACGGAAGATGCAGGCGAAGTGATCGGAGCTTTAAAAAAAGGAAAGTTCATTAAGCTAAAGGGTATGGCTCTCATGGACAAATATGACCATGAGGTTACGGTCGGTTCCATTGTCGGTATTAAGACAATCCCCGATTTTACTACCACAAAGATGGATAACAGCCCGGTAAAACGAGTAGAACTCCATGCCCATACCATGATGAGTGATATGGATGCGGTGGTGGATGCCAAGGATCTGGTGAAAAGAGCGTTTGCCTGGGGCCACAAAGCAGTTGCCATTACAGATCACGGTGTTGTTCAGTCATTTCCTGAAGCCAACCATGCCCTCAGTAAATGGGATTATCCGGAATCAGAATGGGATAGGTTAAAGCAATTTAAGGTGATCTACGGGGTGGAAGCTTATCTGGTAGACGATTTAAAAGAAGTGGTGGTAAATCAGAAAGGCCAGTCCCTGGATGATTCTTATGTAGTATTTGATATAGAAACCACCGGTTTTGGGCCGGTTAAGGACAAGATTATTGAAATCGGTGCGGTTAAGGTAATAAACGGTACGATTGTAGATAAATTCAGTTCCTTTATTAATCCGGAGATTCCCATTCCTTATGAAATAGAACAACTCACCGGTATTAAGGATGAGATGGTTTTAGAATATCCAACCATAGATGTCATTCTTCCCCAGTTTCTTGAGTTTTGCAAGGGAAGTGCACTGGTAGCCCATAATGCAGGTTTTGATGTTAGTTTCATTACAAAGAAATCAGAGGACTTGGGAATTAAAAACGATTTTACCGTTATCGACACCGTTGGACTGGCACGTATTTTATTACCGGAACTAAGCCGATATAAATTAAATACGGTAGCAAAGGCTCTGGATATCTCTTTGGAAAATCATCACCGTGCGGTAGACGATGCCGGAGCAACCGCAGAAATTTTTGTAAAGTTTGTTGCCAGGTTAAAGGAAAAGGAAATACATAGTATTGATGAAATAAATACCCTTAGTAAATTATCACCGGATGCCATTAAGAAACTGCCGACTTATCATGCTATTATCCTTGCGCAGAATGATATCGGAAGGGTGAATCTGTATAAACTTATTTCCCTGTCCCATCTTGAGTACTACGGTAAACGGCCCAGAATACCAAAGAGCCTGTTTATGGAAAACAGGGAAGGGCTGCTCATCGGTTCTGCCTGTGAAGCAGGGGAATTGTACCAGGCTATTTTGAGAGAACAGCCTCCCGAAGAGATAAACCGGCTGGTTAATTTTTATGATTATCTGGAAATACAGCCCCTTGGCAATAACGAATTTATGATTCGAAGCGATAAGATTAACATCAGTTCCAATGAGGAATTAATGGATATAAACCGCAGAATTATAAGTCTTGGTGAGGAGTTTAATAAGCCGGTGGTTGCTACCTGTGACGTTCATTTTATGGATCCGGAGGATGAGATTTACCGCAGGATTATTATGGCGGGAAAAGGGTTTAAGGATGCGGATGACCAGGCACCGCTTTATTTCAGGACTACGGAGGAAATGCTGGAAGAATTCATGTATTTAGGCCGTGACAAGGCATATGAGGTAGTAATCACCAATACCAATA
>JAEZSL010000289.1 GCA_023443925.1 Bacillota bacterium
CGTCAGAATTAACATTGGCTTATTTAAATCTAAGATTCAAACAATCGTTAATTTCCGTGAAACGTAAGTCTATAAAGCCGAAGCTTGTTTCAACTTAAGTCTCGTTTTTACTGTTTTTAGGTTGTATTTGATTGTTACATCAAATACCGTTCTTTTTGATGACTTCCTATTTAATAAGAAGAAATCAATGAAAATTTTATTAGAATTTTCAGGGTTGTTTCACTGTTCAGTTATCAAGGTTCTTGATATTTCACTGCTGTTTTGCAGAGCTTTTATTTAGTAAATTTAACCGCTTAGCGCGTCAGCAAAATGAATTATATCACTGTAGGAATCTGATGTCAACCCTTTTTTATAACTTTTTATTACTTTTTTATTTATACTTATGACTTATATAAGCATCACTTTTAAATATTCGCCTTTTTCCTGGTACAGACGGCATAGAAATCATATTAAAACCTGCCTAATAACGAATTAATTAGACAGGTTATCTTATTTTTATTAATTTTGAACCTTTATATGCGCATTTAACTTACAAAATAATTTCACTGCAATTCATTGTACACACCGTGTCCAGAAATCATTTTATCTGATTATGGGTAAAGGCTGTCTATCTGACTAATCCCCTATCGGATTCTCAATTAATGTGGCAAACTGATATTCATGGCAGTGGTTATCTTCGACCGTTGTAGCACCTTTAACATAATGAACGTGCCTGTCGTTCCCAACCGGTATTCCAGGACCTGTCTTCATACAGATCATATGAAAATGGTCTTCATAAAAATCCGTTCTTGTTTCAAGTTCATGGCAGTGGTTTCCGTTAGGCATTGGAATAGCTTCTCCCGTAACTCCGCAAAATCTATGATTATGCAGGTCATCACTTTCAGCTAATCTTACACTTCCGGTATATTCATGATTGTGCCTTTGTTTTTTATTGCAATTATTATAATTCATTGCGCTATTGTTATTATAACTGCTGCTGTTAACATTTCCATTGTGACTATTTGCATTATAGTTATTACTGCTATAATTATTCCCGCTCAAAGTCTTACCTCCGCTAAGACATGTGTTTCTGGCACATTTTTAATCATTTTAATGTATGCCGGCTCTTCTCATATGTGTTTGTACTTTTCATAATCCATAAAAATAACAGTCGTTCTATTAACACATAAAAAGGACAAGGGCTATGTCCTGCTCCCTTGTCCTTTTTATTGTTTTATAATATTGTTATGTTTTATTATATTTGATTTGTTTATAATCTTGTTTTGTTATATTATTACGGGTTATATTATTACAGTAATCAAGGAAAATGATTGTTCTTCCTTAGCGGTTCATCTCACTCTGATAACCGCTTGACTGGTGACCTTCAATTATCTTATCAATTTCCCTTTTATCCGTGGACGGCAGATCTCCTAATACTGTGTTTTTAACCGCACAGGCTGCATTGCCGTATTCCAGTGCTTTTTTGCAGTCCCCGTAAGCCAGCAGTCCGAACAGAACACCGGATACATAAGCATCACCGCTGCCGATACGATCAACTACTTCAATATTTTCATAAGGAGGTTCCTTATAGAATTTATCTTCTTCCGCATTATATATGGTAGAACCGAAGGTATGCTTTTTGGGACTGATAATCTTACGTTCCGTAGATGCCAAAACACCGATATTATACTCCTTTGCAAAGGATTTTAGTATTTCGGTTAAATCACCTGTTTTACCAAAAGTGCGTCTTGAGGTCTCTTCTGATATAAATAAAATATCTACAAAGGGAAGAATCTGCTCAATATATTTTTTGGCCTCCTCTTCGGACCATAAATTAGCCCTGAAGTTTACGTCAAAAGATATCAACGCGCCTGCTTCCTTAAATTTTCTGATTAGAGTCAGCGCCGTACTGCGTGACTGCTCCGTAAGTGCCAGGGATATACCGCTGGTATGGAACAGTCTGGTGCTGTTATAAATACTTTCCGGAATATCTTCCGGTTTCAGAGTGTTTACGGATGCATTTTTTCTGTCATAAACAACAGTAGGTTTTCTCGGAAATACACCGTGTTCATAATAGTATATGCCAAGCCTTGCCTCCGGACTTTCATCATATATAATCCACTCGTCACTTACACCGCAAAAGCGTACGTTATTTCTGATATAAGTTCCTAATTCACTCTTTGGCAATTTGGATACAATTCCAGTATTCAAACCTAATAAGGACATTCCGGATACAACATTAAGCTCTGCCCCGCCCGCCCTTTTCTCAAAAACAGCTCCGGATATCATCCTCTCATTCAGGGGAGAGGCCAGCCTTAATAACAGCTCTCCAAATGCCAATGCATCATATTCTTTTCTTTCATCTGAAAATTTCATATATCCTCCACGATCGATTCACTGCAGCTTACCCTTGCTGGCTACCTCCGGCCATGGGACTGCTCTGTTTATCTCTGATTCATTTATATCTAGTATGGTCCATTTTGTTCAAACTTTCTGTTTGATGTAATATATGCTTCACACAGTCCCTATCATTTAGTCTATGGCAAACATAAAGAAATTAAAACGTGTTATACTAGTTGGTCTCTATCTATGTAATACCGGTCATCCGCCTATTTTTTCTGAAGAAGATGAACTGCAAAACCACCGATTTCATCCTTTAAATATATGGCAGCCAGATTGCCTTTTTCATCGTATTTTGCACTGTCTGAAAGAAAGGCTGCACCTTGTCTTTCCAGATGGAAGATTGCACGTTCGATATAATTTGTCTGAACTGCGATATGTCCGTTTTTGCCAAAGTAAGGTATTTTCATAACTTCAATGCCGGTACCGGCAAATATGGAACTGACTCCAGCATTCTTTCTGAACCCAAACAAATTTTCAAAGGAAGCTGCGATTCCCTCCGCCTCCTTCTCTTCAGCGGCATTAATTCCCACATGGCGCACCTCAAAACCAAGCATTTTGGTAACTGCTTCTTTGGTAAGTTCCCGTATTCTATCAAAATCCTTGTTCTTAATCAGCTCGTCACTCACCATCCAGCTGCCGCCGCAAGCTATGATTTTGGGAAAATCCAGATATGTAATTAGATTCTTCTCGTTAATACCCCCGGTAGGCATAAACTGCATATTAACATAAGGTGCCGACATGGCTTTAATCATGTTCAGCCCCCCTGCTGCTTCCGCCGGGAAAAATTTAACGACTTCCAGCCCTAGTTCAATCGCCTGTTCGATATCGCTGGGGTTTGCGCAGCCGGGAGTTACCGGAATTCCTTTTGAAATAC
This sequence comes from Bacillota bacterium, assembly GCA_023443925.1. Next base: position 3,257 of record JAEZSL010000289.1, read on the forward strand.
AGTATTTAACGATTCTCGGATTTAGTCCGGGGCTTACGATAAAAGTGGCGCCTGCATCAACTGCCCGGTCAACCTGCTCCGTTGTCAGTACCGTTCCTGCTCCTACCAGCATGTCCGGATATTCTTTGGTCATAATCCTTATGGCTTCTTCTGCCGCATCCGTCCTGAAAGTTACTTCCGCGCAGGGTAAACCGCCTTCATAAAGCGCTTTCGCAAGAGGCTTGGCATCTTCAGCCCGGTCTAATTTAACTACCGGCACAATACCCATCTTTTTAATGCTTATTAAGACTTTGTCCATTTTAATTCCCGCTATATCGCAGTCTGACTGCAATACTGCCACAATAATCAGTTGAAAAAATTCGTACGTGGCATTCCTTTCCCTGATTCTATTTTGTCTGATTTTAACCGGTACTTACCAAAAAGTACGGTATATACCATCACTTTCAGGCAATCCGGTCATTTATATACTGTTTTAAGTATACTCTATTCAATATGGAAATTCAATAAATTGACATTATTTTTATATTACAGTTTACATGATTTGAAAGCAAATATTATGCTCCGAATAAAATACATGCACTCAACCGGTTATACTTAATGAAACAGGTTATAAAACATAAGAGACCTTATCTTATGTTAAACTAATATTACTTGATTCGGGTGTCAAAAGGTCCCTCAACGTGTATTTTATGAATATATATACACTCGTATTCATTCAGAACATAGAATTGACCTTTTGACACCCGAATCATTACTTTTTACTTTAAACTACATTTACGCTTACCACCTTTACTCTAACCGCCGATACACCCTGGACCATAAGAACCGCAGTGGAAGTACCTTCCATACATTCTTCCAGCATTGTCATAGCTTAAAATAAAATCTTTCCCAGATTCATAATAAATTTCAAGAGCAGATTGTTATTATAGACCGTACTGAGAAAAGCACTGCTGTTAATAAGTTCAAATAAAGACTTACCCCATTGTGTACTGCTTAGTACAGTCAGGAATATACACCCGATCCAGACCACTACAATACCGTGCAGTAAACCTGCCAGCAGTCCGGCTGTTTTATTGAGTCCGTTAATAAGAGGAAGTTTGCTTATAATATCCATTGTTTCGCACAGCAAAGCCAGCCCGATGGTTATAAAAAGAACGATCACCAGAAATACCACTGCATTAATAATGATACGTGCCATTGAATTACTGATATAATCCTTAAAGTTATCGACAGCCATTGCTGTATAAACATCCTTTGTATTGTTTTCAATCAGGGTATGCTTCATGATTGCGGGCAGCGGCAGTTTATTGATAAAATTCACCTGATCGGTAATTTTATTTCCTGCTTCCGAAAAAGTTAAAACCTTTTCTACCTTTTCTGTTACAAAGCCCATTACCTTTTCATTTTTCTGCAGCTCTTTACTGATAACCGGACTCACCCATGACGTCAGTATCAATGCGATAATCGTTGAAAAAAGTGTAAATACGGTACGGATAAAACCTCTTCTGTGTCCATTTAAGGCATATCCCCCTAAAATCACCAATACCACGATTGCCAACCAATTCATTTCAGTCCTCCTGTCTTTCTTTTACTAAATTTATTTTTTCTTCTCCGTTAATTTGACTTCCTGCATATTTACATTATCTATAATAATGTATTTATCCAGATTATTAACCGGAAGAATATAAGAAATATCGGTTTCAAAGGTATAATGGAATTTCACCTGTCCGTTGATGCGCAGTATAACCCACTCCAGATTGGAATGCAAAACGATTTCCTCATCTGATAAATAGATCGTGTCATACTCATAATTCATTGCTTTATCAAGGACAACTTTCCCATTTAAATCATATAGGAGCAGACGGTATTTATCGGTGCCATCCCCGTTGTTTAATACGAAACCGACATATTTGCCGCTGTAAAAAATACTTTTGACTTCCGATTTAAATATCTCTTTATATACTTCTTTTGGTGTCTGCTCCATGGAATAAAGGCTGAAGCCGTCATCTCCAAAAGCGCACACCATATTGTTATTCACAAATTCAATCCGGGGAACAATAGCCTGGCCAAAGTCGTATCCGCCGCCCACTACATTGTCCACATAATTTTGTCCCACACCCCCAAAATTATAAAAAGTAACTACGCTATGTACCTTGCCGTCACCCATGGCCAGATAGCTGGTTACCAGCTTTCTGCCGTCTTCCGATAAGGATATGTCCAGGGGAAAGCCATCCTTTTCGTTGACCGTTCTTCTCCCTACCAGTTCCTTACCGTCTTCGCTGTAAAGGCCAATATAGTTTACTCCGTCACCGTCCATCAGAACCGCTACCACACCCTGGTTGGCAATTTCACTTTTTATAATGGCATTGGGAACATTAACCGTTGTCATTTTCCCTGCTCCGTTAAAAATCTGCAGGATTTTATATCCGCGGTCACTTACCACGGCGTACTTATCCTGCACATCCAAAATGGGGTCCTTCATCTCAAAGGTACCGTTCCAGAGCAGATTGCCGGCACCGTCCATGGCCATAGCTCCATCTCTGCTGTAACGTATAACCCCTGAGCCGTACTTTACGTACCGGGCAGAGTTACTATCCTTTCTTTCCTGTTTATTTATTACCTCGTAACTTGTATAATTTTTATGTAAAATCAGATTAACTGCAAAATATACCACCACGATTGCTGCTATTGCTAAAATAACGGTGACCACGGTTATTATCTGTCTATGCCTTCGTTTTCTGACTTCATAGCTTCTTAATTCATGTTTATCCAATTCCAGCGCCATGATATCTCCTTTATGTTTATCCAGTCCATACTTGTCTTTTTCTTGTGCAATATGATAATTATACCTTATTTACCTCCTATTGACACTACCTTTTTTATTTTTTTAAATATAGAAAGCTGCCCTCCTGAGCTTTGGTTTCAGGCCCATTCCGACAGCTTTTCTTCAAAAATTAACTTAAACTATAAAATAGGAAATATTGCTCACCAACGGTATTTCCATTTGTTACGGTAAAATTAACTTCTGTCCTTCATATATTTTATCTTCGTCCTCTATACCATTAATTTCTTTAATTTCATCCATATAACTAAAGGTGTGATAAAGTTCAAAACTGATTGCCGCAAGAGAGTCTCCTGCCTTTACGGTATAATATTTAACCGGTGCGGATGCTTCCACCGCATCTTTTTCATTGTCTTGGGTTTTACCGGTACTTCCTTCCTTATCCGCTACCGTTGTTTTCGTATTGCCTTCTTTATTTTTGTCCGCTTCCTTGTCCGCCGGTTTATTGTTCTCGGTGTCTTCCGGTTTATTACTCTCGGTGTCCGCCGGTTTGTTATTCTCTGAATCTTCCGGTTTTTTACCTGACTCAGGGTCGGCTTCCACATTACCTTTCACGGTTTCAACCTCTGTGGTTCCTTCCTTTTCATCGGCGGCTTCCATATTACTGTTTTCCTCCCCTGCCGCCGCATCATCTGCGGACTGGGGATCCTTGGCTTCTTTGTCATCCACCGTATGATTATCAGCCTGCTGAATTAAATCCGGATTATCCGATTCATCTGCTTCGGCAGTTTCACTGTCCCCGTTTAAATTAAGACTCTGGGTAAGGGTATTTAAAGCAGTCTCCATGTTTCTCATTTTATCATAATTGTCCAGCATGGTAGCTGCAATTACCAGAACGATAATAGCCAGAAGGGTGCTGGCAGCATATAAAAGGCGAATCACACTTTTGTTGTCATCTTTTACTTCTTTCTTTTCCTGGATCACGTTCCGTATTTTTTTCGTGGTATGGTCGCTGTAATTTTTTTCTTCGCCGGCACTCTCCTTATTATCTACCATATAATTCTGCATTTCTTCGTTCTTTTCATAATATATGTAATAACCGGCCTGTTTCACCAATTGATTGTTTTCGCTGATATAAAAACTTTCGTCCTTCTCCATGCTGTCCAGCTTCAGCAGAATTTTATCCGGTCCCTGAAAATTCTCCATGTGGACTTTTCGGATTTTATCCTCACTTTCAATAAAAAAGCCGGGACCGGTGAGTGACCACCCCACGATTTCCACTTCACTGAAATACTTTTTAATATTTTCATACATACTTGTCCAGCCTTCATCCGAAAACACAATACCGTTAGTGAAATCCGTATCGGTCATTTCTACGGCACCTTTAACAAATATGTTCTTGCCTTCTTCTGTTTTAACATAATAGCCCATCAAAACTGCTACTCTGCAGCCGGTATGTTCTTTATCGGCAAGCTGTTTTATATAAGTCATAACATAATCTTCTACGTAAATTGCCTTGTTTCGGGATCCGGCACTTCCGACCTGCCTTAGATTTTTCGGCATTTTAATGGGTACTGATTTTATACTCTCTTGCTGGTTTGCATCTCCGCCCTTGCTGTATGAGTTGTCCATACTTAATCCTCCTAACCACAGTCTCTTACAGACAATGATATTTATACTATCGTAAATGGTATCATAGGACATTTAAATATTATGTCAAAACAATACGCCGGAACGGAACATCTTACCTGTTTTATAATTCCTTATTCGCCGTAAACTTTCAGTTTCCGCTATTATTATACGAAGATTCTCCACCCTGTATGGGAATTACTTCTTATCTTGGTGAAAATTGACTTGCAAAACATTACTATAATCTGACTATTTTGCTTAATTGCGGTAATACTTTGGGTATTACAGAATATGGTTGTAGTGTACGAGTATTAATAGGAGGTTGTAATGAATAAAGAGTTAGAGGCAGAAAAGAAGCTGTATTATTTTAATACGAAAGATCGTTATTCTGTGTATGAATTCAGCAAAACATTACAGGAATTAATTCAAAAAAATATTTATAATAAAAAGCAGATTGTTTTTTTATGTATTGGTACTGACCGGGCCACCGGTGATTGCCTTGGCCCGATTGTAGGCTATAAATTATCCAAACTTCAGCATAACATTGTATTGTACGGAACCCTGGATCAGCCGGTTCATGCCAAGAATCTTGGCGATACCCTGAATTATGTATATGCTAACCACCGTAATGCGCTGGTAATCGCAATCGATGCCTCTCTTGGCAAATCCGGGCATATCGGTTATATTACACTGGGAGAAGGGCCTTTGCTGCCCGGAGCCGGAGTAGACAAGGCTCTGCCGCCGGTAGGTGATATCTTTATAACCGGAATCGTCAATTTTTCAGGAATGTTGGACCATATGCTGCTGCAGACTACCAGACTTAATGTTGTTATGATTCTGGCGGATTTTATCTGTACCGGTATTAATTACTGCTTTTATAAATTGGCCAAGGATTACTAAGAAACTATAAGTCCGTTGAAAAGCCACGGGCTTTCAGTATTAATAGAAAAGAGTCTGGCTTGCCAGACTCTGGCGCTGAAATCCTGTCACGGCACTGAAAGCTTTCAAAAGGATATTTCCCGTATGCAATTCTTGTACATCCTTTCTCGTCAGGGCTTTTTACTACATAGGGAATAAAAGAAATTTAATATGTAATTAAAAACCTGTATAGAATTACCCGGAATGACCGGATTATTTTATACAGGTTTTTCTGTGATTTTTTATATATTCTTTTTCATTTATTTTAATAAATTTCTGCTTGGTTACGGTTTTAAAATCAATAATTACCTTCCTTATAAAAACCCAGCGCTTCGGATATGGTTTTTAACTCATTATCCGTCATAATATCGATGAGTATATTCAGTTTTTCAATGGCCATAAACTCTTTACCCATAAAAGCTTCATAATTATTGGCTATGTCCATGGACAGGCTTTTTATTTTTTCTTCCGTATCCCTTACTTCCACATATACCTCACCGTATCCTCTTTTCATGGTATTAAGTTCATCCTGGTTCCTTGCTTTTATTTCTTCTCCGATAACAAAACGGGTTGTATTTTCATACACACTGAGAGCCTCTTTTTTCTGTTCCATAATGGACTTTAACTCATCATCAAGCTCTGACAACTCCTGGTCAAAGTTATCCAGTCCATATTGACTTTCATCCTTATCCCTTAAGATGCTTTTCCGGATTTTCTCCCGCCTCTTCTTGTTATCCGTGATTTTAAGACGTAGTCTGTAAACCCGTTTTATGGTGTCTTTATGTTTGTCTTTTATATTATTGTCAATCAGCATGTATAGGCCGCCGAATAGAATTACGGTTATAAAATAAATCAGGATGAGATAAACCATTTTCTCTACCGGAAGCAGATAAAAATAGATAAAACAGGGCAGGATTAAAAGTACAATAACCAGGGTCAGGGCAATAATTGCCAAATCTCCCATACCTCTTGGCAGAAACAATGCATAGAAAAACCTGGTATTGCTAAAGGACGGTACTTTATTTTGCTTAAGCATCGCCTTACTCTCAAGTTGCATCTGCCGGTATTCTTCTTTTAATTGAGCAGTTTCCGCTTCAATTCGTTCTGATATTTTGGCGCTTTTGGATTTTTCTTTCCTGCTTCGGATCTTTTTAATCCTGGAACGGGTCTTTTCAAGCTGCTCATCATAAGTTGCTTCAATTTCATCCTTACGCTTTTTTGAAGTAGCCGCAATTTCATCTGCGATGGCTTTTTCTTTTGATTTTATCGCTTTTTCTAATTTTTCTTCTTCTGTTACCAGTTCATCATTCTTATCCTTAAATCCGTCTAATTCCAATAATATATTTTTTAACCCATTTAAGTCTTCCAATCCCCCGGATAATATATTACTTTCCATATATTCTTCCTCCTGTGTTACGTAATAGGTTCATCTGCGTATTCTACAAAATCTTTCTATATTCGATTTTACTAAATATATTCTCAAAGGTCAATGGATATCCGAGAGGTTTCCTGTTAAATATAGCCGCTTGGCCGGTTAATTTTTTTTAAGCTCCAGAATCATGAAATTTACATCATCATGGCTCTCAACAACTTTAAATCCGTTTTCCAAATACATATTCATGGTACCCCGGTAATGCATCTCTACAGGCAATTTTGAATCAACAGGCAAAGCAATTACTTCCTGGAAATCCTGATGTTTGAAATCCTCAATGGCATGCTTAAGTAATAATCTTGCCACCCCCTGCCTCCGGTATTCCGGATGTATTACATAACAGGTAACACAGCCGGCTTTGCGGTTCTTAATATGCGGTTCGATATACTGGCTGATACGAATAAATTTGTCCGCCTGGTCAGCATTGCACCAGCCGATGCATTTATCCTTATCAAAGGCCAGATACCCTCTCATATTGCCGGCTTCTATTTCTTTTAAGGCTTCCAGCCGATTATCCTCTCCGGTCCTGTTCTTCCAATGTTCCTGATCGCAGTCCGTAAAATAAAACCTGCAAAAACAGGTGGCCCAATGGGGAGCATGGCTAAAATCCACATTACCTAAAAACTCCGTAAAAATTTCTTTTGTCTCGTTTGTCAGTGGTCTTACCGTATAATTCATCTGCATGTCCTGCCTTCCGATCTGATTTTTTCCGGGATAATGGTTAACCCGCTATTTCCTATTATTTCAATTATTATTTTACTAATGCAAAGAAACCTGGTCAAGAAAAATTAAACAAGGCCTTGTATTTTATGAATACAGGCCTTGTTACGGTAAATCTACGATCTATGTTAATATATCTCCCCAGATATTATGTTAAACCATTATAAATTTGATGCATGCCTTATAACGTAGGCTGTAATTGAAAGCGGCTGATAATCTGCTGCAAATCCTGAGCCATGGCTGAAAGGCCCTCACTGGCTCTTGCTATCTCTTCTACGGAAGCAGTCTGTTCCTCCATAGAAGCCGTTACCTGCTGGGTGGAAGCCGAATTTTCTTCCGCAATGGCAGAAAGGCTCTGCATTGTCTCTAAAATTTCGTTTTTCATATGCTCCATGTCTTGTCCTGATAAGTTTAGCTTTTCAACGGCATCCTTGGCATTCTCCATTGCATTTGCAATGGCCAGATAACTGTTTTTATTGACTTCCACGCTATCCGTCTGCTCTTTCATGACAGCGGCGATTTCTTCTATGGTCTTTACTGCCTCCTGTGAATTCATTTGAAGTTCTTTTACCATAGAGTCAATTTCTTTTGTAGATGCTGCGGATTGTTCCGCCAGACTTCTGATTTCCTCCGCAACTACTGCAAACCCTTTCCCGGCATCCCCTGCCCTGGCAGCTTCGATTGCGGCGTTTAAGGCTAACAGATTTGTCTGTTCTGCAATGGAGGAAATTACACTGCTGGCCTGTCCGATTTTATTGGAGCTGTTATTGGTTTTTAAGATTACTTCCTTAATATTGCCGGAAGCCTGATAATTCTCTTCGGTTTTCTTTGTTAGATGTTCGATCTCTTTTAAACCGGATTGCAATACGGAAGAAACTTCTCTGGTGGCCTCATTTAAACCGGTCAGATAATTCTGATCTTTTTCAATGGCTTCTCCCAGCGCGCCTGCTTTCTGGGAACCGCCCTCCGTATGTCTTGCCTGATCCTGAGCGCCTTTTGCAATTTCTTCCACAGTTTGAGCTACTTCTTCCGAAGCTGTGGCGGACTGTTCCGTAGTGGCGGTCAATTCCTCCGAGGCGGCTGCCAGCTGTTCCGAGGAGCTGTTAATATCACCCATGATCTCTCTGAGGCTGTCCGTTATACTTTGCAAGGCTTTCGACAGTATTCCGATCTCATCTTTTTTTATCAGATAGTTTTTTTTCACATTTTCCGTTATGTCCAGATTGGCAATTCGCTGAGCATGCTTTACCGTATTTATAATAGGTCTTGTTATGGAGTCGCCGATCATATACACAATTGCAATACAAATTAAAATAATAACAAAAGTAATGGCCGTAATTGTATTTCTAAGAACCGGTATGGCTGATAAAACCTCTTTCTGATCCGCGGTAATTACAAAAATCCAGTCGGTGCCCTCAATGGCAGTAAACCCGGCATACAAATCTTTGCCGTTATAGGTATAGGACTTCACACCGTTTTTTTGTGACGTCACAACCTGAAATAAATTGGACAGGGAAGTCAGACTGGTATCATTTTCTGCTTCCTCTATAGGATTGAACTGGCTTAACACTTTTTCCCGTTCCGGATGTGCAATTACGGTTCCTTTGCTGTTGATTATGTACCCATATCCATTTTTACCATAACCGGTGTCATCCACAATTTCACTAAGAGCATTGCCGTCCCTGCGTCCAATTAAAGCACCTACTACCTTTTTATCTTTAAATATTGGCGCAGCTATCATAATTACGGGCTGGTTGGTGACTTTACTGATGAGGACATCGGATACGTTGGTTTCTCCTTTAAAAGTTTTTTGAATATAATCTCTATCGCCTAATTCGCTGGAGGTTCCGTCCGAATATCTGGCGGTACCATTCATATCAACAACCGCTATATCCAGAAAGTCCGTATCTTTTAACAGGTCCTTTAACATAGTTTGTTGAATTGACCAGTCCATACTTTGCATGATATCGTCCAGTGCCAGCATTTCCAGGGTTCGTTTTTGAACATCGATTCTGCTCTGCGTTAATTTGGAGTCTTCCTCCGACAATGATAACAGAGCTTTTTCTCCTTCTCTTGTAATTGACTTACCGGAACTTTGTATTGAGGTGATTCCCAATAGACCGGATGCCAGTAATATCAGTAATGAGAAATAAATGATTAATCTCGTTTTGATACTTTTCATGTAAATTAAATCCTTTCGTTTAACTTTAAAAATTTATAGTGACATTAAAAAACCCTTTTTCTCTATTTGGGCAACAGAAAAAAAGGGTTTTTATACCTATTATGCAACCGGCTGCCGTGTTATTTGTTTAACGTAGGCCCATTGGCTTTGCGTCCTTACCTTTCGATAAGTTTGCCCTTTTTATTATTGTCATTTAATAAATACAGTATGTTATAAATTAACACACGGTTTATATCATACATTACTTTATAATAATACGCAAGGTATATTTATACAAATTTGTAATATATTATCATATTTTGTCGAAAATGTATTTATTCGATACGGTTTCAAATTTGTCTAATGAAATGTTCACACATTTTTCAAATTTATATCAAACTTTGTACACATTCAGGTTTTATAATAGAACTCACAATCAAGGAAGTCCCTCTCCCTTGTTCACATATATAATACCTTTTCATTAGGGGCTGCTGCGAACTGGTTTATACATAAAATATACGTCTTTACTCTCCCCAAAATTTATTGAAATAAACGTTTTCGGCAGTCCCACTCCTCTTATCTGCTTACTTTGATTTATCTATTCATCTCACTGCTTCTCATAAGTGTATAAAATTCCTCCGGTGTAATCAAATGTAAACCCAGCTTTAATCTGTTCATAATAATCGATATCGATACCAAAGGAAAATTTGGAATCCGGTCCGGTTCCCGTCTGTCCCACATCAATATTTTGATTCCCCTTGGATACTTTAAAGATGCCGGAATAATAACTGGTAAAGGTTCCGTCTTTATTTATAATATGATGATACAAAAACTCACCCTGGCCGTACTTTATATAAGGTATCGCATCAAAATTAAAATAAATATCATTTCCCCGGTGCATAACGCTTTCAAGGATGATAGAGACTTGATTTATTTTCCCGATTTCTTCTTTTACTTTAATCTCTTGATTATCTTTAACAGGAATCCACTCTGGTTTTATAATTCCGGTAAAATTAACGGGCTTTTCTAACTCAATAATGTTATACCCTTTCCGGTTTATAGCCTTCCTTAAGATTCCGGCTTTACTGAAATTGTCCTGGAAATATAGA
>JAEZSL010000314.1 GCA_023443925.1 Bacillota bacterium
TAAAAGGCAGCCTGGTAAAAATAGAGATCGGCCTTGCAAGAGGTAAGAAACTTTATGATAAACGGGAAGATATAGCCAAAAAGGATCAGAGAAGAGAAGCAGAGAAAGACTTTAAGGTTAAGAATCTATACTGATAAGAGTAAGAATAATTATAGACTGCTAATAAAGAAATGATAAAATATTATTATACCGATATGCAGGTATAACTAGATTAAGAAATATAAAATTATGATATGTAGGTTGGGATGTGTGAATTAAAAATCACATATCCCACTTTTGATTACTGAAGCTATTCAAAGAATTCTCTTAAATCCAGGGTAAGGAAGTAGATTTATTAACTCCCCGAAATTATATATATATGCAGCTTTATTTATGAGCGGCAGATATGGCAATTACAGGGCCGGCACTTAGAAAAATTATACGAAAATGTTTATTGAATAACTTATCTGCGGTGCAGCCATATTTTTTTACCACCAATTCTGTGACTCCGAACTGGCCGCCATCGCAGTAACATACTTTAATACCATCTATGAAGGGATTGTGTTCATTCCCGAAACATATTTTTAAGCATTCAAACCTTTTAAGACAGAATTCTTCAATACGGAAAACACAACCAATTTTTTCACCGGCTCTTACCGATATAATCACATTTAAATCTGAACAGGTATTATTAAAGAATTCCCTTACACCGTCCATCCGGAACCTCCTATATTACGTTACATATTAATATACGCAGGTTTTAAGGGAAAGTGACGGATTTAGGTCTTTGGATAGAATTGATTTAGGATACCGTGCCAGATATAATCAGCAAACATTAAGGTATGGTATTCTATAAAATTATATTCATATACATCTGCGGCATATTGCTTGTTAAACCTCTTCTGGGCTTCATATTCCGTCATATCCAAATGATTATAAAACAGATTCTGCAAAGAGCTTGCATCCCAATTGGGGTTTAAGCGGGTCAGCAGCTGAACAATCTGATCAGCGTTTTCCCTCCAGCTGTCATTGGCAGCATCCAGAGACTGGCCTTCCTTAATATCACTGATTATCTGAATTGTCAAGGTGACCTGTTCCCGCATTAGATTTTCAAACTCCTGTGCGGAAGCATTATCATAATAAACTCTCAACACATTATAAAAGTCAATGGGAACTTCATAAAGTCGGTTGGTCACAACTTCCAAATCTCCCAGATTATCCATTTTGCTAATAATATAAAATCTGGTCCAGAGGGAATACTGGCTCCAAAGCTGTCTTAATGTATTTCGCAGGTCTTCAGGAGAATAATAGCCTGCGGGTGTATTTGCATTATCCATAAGGGAATCCTTATAAGTATATATGGGATAAGATATGATTCATACAAAACAAACATGCACAAATTAAAAAAATTTTCTCATTATAGGAAACTTTTACTTTTTATTGCATATATTAATACAATACTATAAAATAGAAGGAATGAGGTTAATGGAACGAAATATGTCATATGGTGAATATAAGCAAATAATCAGTGATGCGCTGAGTGAATACTGTAACGACGGCGGTTCACTCTTAAATATAGCTCTGAATCATATTAAGAAAGAATATGTTTATGAATTTGAAGGGAATTACCCTGAAGACACAAAGAGCAATTTAATTGATAAAGCACATCAGGCCATGCAAAAGGGCAGAGAACTGCCGGAAGGAATCCGGCTTACAAAAGTTATTTTCAGAGGCTGATTTATACTGTCTGTAGTAAATTGTATAACGCATACATAAACGTAATATGGGCATTCGGGTACATTAAAGCCTGAAAACCGTATTCTGTGTAAAGTACGGTATAATTTTATACTCTTTGACATGTATAACAGTTATTTATGTAACAATTGCAGTATTGTAAAAGGATTTATTTCATGTTAATCTGTTGGTATTATATGTGAAATAAAGGACATTTCACACCCTGATCTGAGGCAGTAAATCATCTGCCAGCAGATGATTTATGCCATAGGAGTTAGTGTGCCAAAGGACATTTCACACTTCTTATTTGGGCAGTACCGCAAGCAGACTTGCGGTATGCATGGGTGTTAAAGTGAATCAAGTTCAACTGAATATCATAAACAATGGAAATTAAAAACAAGCATAGGCGCGGTTAATCCCGTGCTTTTTTGCTTTCTTTATACTATGTTTAACAAGAGACGCAGGTTATAACAAAATAAAATATGAAGTTATTTAATGTGTGAGAATTTGATTGTAAGAAAGGAGTCCGATTATGGCAGTAATGAATTCAACTGAAACTATATATGGAGTAATAAAAGGAATATCTACTATTGAACTTTATAACAGCGGGAATTTAAAAGAGTGCTCATTGACTGAAAAAAATGAACTTTTAACATCCTATGGAAAGCTGATACCTCAATATCAGAATGAAGGTGTCAGGAATAAATATATTAATAGCCTGTCCTTCTATGAAAGCGGTGCTTTAAAAAAAATCGCTCTGCAGGAACAGAGTCAGATCACTACGGATGCCGGCAGTATGAAGGCGGAATTAATTACTTTTTATGAAAGTGGTAAAATTAAAAGGTTATTTCCATTAAACGGAAAGTTAACCGGATATTGGACGGAAGAGAATGAATATGAATTGGCAGACCCCATGGGATTTTCATTTGCTTTCGGAAAATTTAATAAAAGAGTGATTGGTATACAATTTTATGAGACCGGTGAAATGAAAAGTATAACCTTTTGGCCAAAGGAACTTGTGAAACTTATAACACCGGCCGGAACGTTGACAGGGCACTTTGGGATTGCTCTATATCCGGATGGCAGCCTCAAATCCTGCGAACCAGCTTATCCGGTTCTTATTGATACTGACATCGGCAGACTAACGGCTTTTGATGTGCAAGCAATCGGTATAAACGGCGATTCCAGCTCGTTGAACTTTTATGAGAATGGAAGTATTAAGTCCATTATAACTTCAACAGACAGGGTAACAGTTTCTGGACCAAACAAAGAGATACTGAAATTTGAACCAGCATTAAGGCCGAGTCTGTTAGATGAAGAAGGATTGGATATTATACCACTGAAAATAGAATTCTATCATGGTAAAGTCAGAATGAATGGAAATGACAGATATGTCTTTGATCTGCAGGAATACAGTTTATCTGTTACAAACAAGCCATTGAGTATCTTTAATAAATGTGGTAATTGTTCTGAATGCAGAGGCTGCGGATTATAAACAAGGAAACCGTTTTATGGAATAGTTAAACTTCATAAGAAAAGACCAATATCATTATGGTCAACTGTAAGGATATTTATGTATTTACTTATAATACAGGACATTGGTGATTTGAAAAGATTATTTTGAACAGATTATTTTTAAAAGAGGACACAGCTGCAGGAGTGACAAGCTGAGCCGCCTCCTGTAGCGAAATAGATGATATAATCCTTAACTTCTTTAATATAAATTGGAATTATTTTTATGTGAAATATAATATCCGACATAAAGAAATCCTAATAGGCAGATGCCTAAAATATAAATAAATGGGTATAAGGAAGGGGATAATAAACTGCAATATCTATCCAGAGGCGTTAAAACTATAGCCAATGCAACTGAACATACCATTCCTATGATAGCGATAAGAGATGACATTTTGTCTTTAAAATACTTTAAAAACGCTACATAAAAAGATGTAGCATACATCCATAAAATAAAAATAATAAAAGCATGAGAACTTCTTGCAATTATTCTTCCTTTTAAAACTGTCGATAATAAAATAGCAAAAATAATAAATCCAATCACCGGTGATATTAAAATAACCTTACTTAATAGATTTGTAACTCTATGCGTCCTTAATTCAATAGGGTGGTTTTTTGTTTTGAGTTGAAATAGTAAAAATAATAATCCCAACATAAAAATTAAAGCAATAATTACCATAACTTCCAACCTCCTTTTATCTGAATTATTATAAATCGGATAATGTAACAAATCAAGTAGTTAAGCCAATATTGAGCAAAGTAATAAAAACCTAAGTGTTATTAGATTACTAAAAAATCCCGGCAAGGAAAGTTAAACCAAAGAGATTTGTGAGAGAATTACTAAAAATGATATATGTATAAAAAAAGATCTCGATGATCATAAAACACATCATCAAGACCTATATTTCCAAAAGACTTATACCGTGACCATATAGAAAACTATAGGGACAGTGGTATAAACGATGGAGCTGAACCGAACATTAATTTACCCCTGTCCGTATCAGTTATAGACAGAGTCACTGGAGAACGGATAAACTTCTACATGGACATTGAATCCGACATAGCATAAAAGAAAATAGACCGTTTTTACGGTCTATTTTATTAATAATATATTTTATACTTTCCGAAACCTATGCCATCCGGTTCAGCCAAGGTAATGCCCTCTTCGTTTCTAAAAATTACATAGATAGTATTATCATTATCAATTATATGATAATCCCAAGCATATGCCGTAAATGTTTTTCTGATTGAATCACAATAACTAACCTTATCCAATTCGGTACCAATCCAAGTATTACTATTTACTGTAACATAATAAATATCATCTCCATAAGAAGATTTATTAAAACTAGAGACATTACCAATCTGGCTTAAGTATGAATCTATCACTTTGTTGTAACCTTCGAAATCAGGCTTTGGTTTTACAATGTTATATACTGTAATATAGACTATAACAAGAACAAATAATGAAAGAAGAAAATACACTGAATATCGAGAAGTTTTTTGCATCGAAATATTTTTCTTATTATTTTGACGAATAATTTCATCACCTAATTTTAAATCATCAATATTTACATTAACGGGTTCACCATGCTTCATAGAATACTCTCTACGAAGCTGCAATTCTTTCTGAGCTAATTCATTAAACGATGGCCCGAAGATTCTTTTTAAAAATCCCATAAGCAACCCCCTTAAAACACATAATAATCCAGAAGAAAATAAGTTACATAAACTATAAAAGCTATTAATATGCAAAGTATCTTATTGTCACGTCTTTCTGAAAGAATTCTTTCTCTATCTTTTAAATCTTTATATATTAAGGCTTTACTATCAGATAGAAGCCTTCCTTTGGAATCGGTAAAACTATCTGAATACAAAGCGTATACATCCAAAACGATTAAAAACAAATAGAGAATTTTTATCACAAAAGCAAAACCAAACCCCATTATGTCTAATACAATAGAAGTACCACCTATAATTAAATAAATAAGCCCAGTAAAATACTTGCCAAAGTAAAACCTATGTACTCCAAATTGGCCCAAAAATAGACAGAATACTAATGTCCACATAGGGCTTTTGGTGCTTATATCCTCATCATCATAATGCATACAACCCCTCCCATAGCATTAATTTAATTTAATAATAACGGAGCTTAATGTAAAAATCAACCCAAATAAGTGAAAATAATGTAATATTAGTAGATTTAAGGAAATATGTAAATAAAAACTAATAGTTGAAAATAATACAATAAATAGAGGAAGTCGAAAGAAAAACATTGCAAAAGGCAAACATATGTTCTATAATAAAAGGCAACAGTTGACATTTATTTATGACATAGGGGGTTTATATGGACAGTGAAAAATATATTGAAATTATAGTTAGAATGTTGCGTAATATGGATAATGATGCAATAGAAAAAGTCTACAAAGTAATATTAAATATGTACATAAAAAAAGGCCGGTAGATAACCCGGCTTTTGCTATGTACTAATGTTTAAATAAACCTCGAAGATAATTTGTAAATACTGCACGACTCTGAGAATCTAAGCTTATGTAATTATTGATAATTTCTTTATCATCGTCAGTTAAATCATACTCAGTCGCAAGCTGATCTAAAATAGCATTCGAAACATCTAAAAACATTTCTCCATCGCCACTAACAAGCCATATGTAATTAACATTGAATTCTCTACAGATTGACTTAATTGAATGCTCTGAAAGATTTCTCCTGCCGCTCTCATAAGACGAAATTGCCGAACGTACTAAACCAAGTTTATCACCAAATTCTTCCTGACTTAAATTCAAAGATTTTCTTAAAAGATATATTCTTTCTCCGATTTCCAAAATATCACCTCCTAAGTAACGATATTAATATAAAAACGACTCTATGTCAACAAAAAAAATAAATTACTATTGACAAACGTGACTTAGAGTCGTACAATGTTGACATAGAGAACAAATAAAACGAAAGGAAGACAATCTATGAAAGAATATGAAAAGGAAAAAGAAGATATCAGAGAATTCGTAGAGTTATTAATTACTCTTTCTCCGGAAGGAAAAGACACCGCAAAAAGTGTTTTGATAGGAATGAATTTATCTGAACAGATTAACCGTACAAAGCAGTTAGTATAAAAAGGTAGCAGGAGAAAAGAGGTAAATATGGACGGTATAGACGCAGGAAGATTTATTTATGCATTTACCGGACAATCCAAAGATGAATACTTAGACTATGTTATTAAAAAATGGGAAGAGTATTTAGCGGCAGGGGGTGATCCGGATAAATATATGACCGCAGAAGCGGATAAAAATAAAAATTAGGAGGATATTGCATGCGCTGCGAAAATAATCAGGCAGAAGTATCAGGAAAAATTCTTAATATTGAATCATCCCACGTAATCAAAACAAATGTTTTTAGTAAATTATCTCTGGAGATAAAGCGTTTAAGTGAGAGAACGGACATAATCCAGGTAATAGTAAAAAACCTTGATAAAAAATATACCGTAGGTCAAATGGTTTATATCTTCGGAAGTTATCGCTCCAGAAACATAGATCACCATAAGTCATTATATCTCTATGCTGATTATATGGACGAGGCTTTTGGCGATTGCAATTTTAACGACATTGTCTTACATGGTTATATCTGCAAAAACAACGGATACCGGAAAACACCAAAGGGCAGAGAGATAACCGACGCCATAATGTCAATTAAAAGACCGAACGGAATAAGAGATTACATACCATGTGTGTTTTGGGGAATCAATGCCGGATTTGCCCATGTTACCCAGAATGGGGACAGGGTTACAATTCATGGTCGCATACAGAGCCGTGAATACCGTAAGTTAGTAGACGGGAAGTACATAACAAAAGTTGCATATGAGGTATCAGTCAGAGACTTTGACGCCGCACTCCCGGCAAGATAGGCGGAACCGTGGATGATATTTCAATGGACTGGGGCAATGCCCGTAGCTTCACCGAAAAGGATAGACCGGACGGCATGATTCTTATTGGGAAAGAAACAAAATCATATAAAACCGGAAGAATTAATTTTCTATATTATCAAGATGCCAAAGGGAATTTATGGTATGAGAGCAAAAGAACAGAAGAGGACAAAAAATTACCTGCCTAATTCGCAGTTAGGCAGGTAAACACACAAAGCGCTATGTAAAAATTTGATGATTAAATTATAGCATATTTGTGCCAGTTTGTCAAAAATAAATGGGCTGAAATTACCCGTTTTAGACTTGCTAAGAGTATTAACTTTAGGACAGGAGTCACTTAATGCCATATATCGAAAGTGTATGCATAGCTGGTAAAACAATAGAGATAGAGAAATATTACAGCAGCAGATATAAAAAGAAAGGTATTAAAAGATCAAAGAATAAGAAGCCCACCTCAGAACAGCAAAAGGAAGTCAATAATAGAAAAGCTGAAAAGAAGTTAAGACAATTAATCAATGCTAATTTTCAAGGTGGAGATTTTCACATGGTTTTAAACTATGCGAAAGAAAACAGACCGGATACAAAAGATGAAATGAGGATAGATTTAGATAAATTTCTAAGGGATGCAAGGAAAGAATATAAAAAAGCTGGATTAACACTAAAATACATCCATGTGCCAGAAATAGGAGAAAAAGGGGCAAGGCACCATCACTTAGTAATCAATAACATTGATATAAACATTCTTCGTAAAATATGGGACAAAGGAAGAATACATTGTTATCCACTTGACGATACTGGTCAGTATTCAGAACTTGCAAGTTATTTAATCAAATACACTGAAAAAGTAATGGGTACGGATGAAGAAATACAAGGCAGACGCTGGAATTGCAGTAGAAACCTAATCCATCCGGAAACCAAAAAGAAAATAATATCACATAGAGAGTGTTACAAAGATAAACCAATGGAAAGAAAAGGGTACTATGTTGATAAAAACAGTATAAGAAGCGGAATTCATGACGAAACCGGATATCCATACTTTACATACACCCTTATCAAAACAGAACCTAACGGAAAGAAAGGAGTACCATAATGTGTTTTGTATTAAATCTCATATTCCTGGTCTTATTAGGATGGGAACTAAATAATAACTATGCAGTTTTAGAGGTAAAAGGGATTACTAAGAAAACTAAAAGAAATTGCATAATCAGAATAGTAACGGCGTGCGGATTGGAATTTATAGCCTTGTTACTACTGTACAACCTCTTCGGGATAACGACATATAACCTATCAGATTATATAAGATATGGAAAAGTGTAGCGTCATGGAGGTTAATATCTACATTAATATAAATTTCAGGGGAAAGTTAGCACACGGAACAGGTACTTGCTGTATTGCCTTGGAGTACATAACCTCAAAAGGCCCCGCCGTGCGGGAAATCTACAAAGAAATATCCAATACCACCAAAAACCGTACAACCTTAATAGCCTGTATCATAGCCTTAAATCACCTTACAAAACCATGCTTCGTAAATCTTTATATTGATAACACTTATGCAACAGAGCCAATAAATCAAGATTGGGTCACTGGATGGAAAGAAAGAGGGAAAAAGAACACAGAATTATGGGAAATTTTATTAAGTAAATTGTCAAAGCACAAGGTAAGAATGAGCTTTGAAGAAATTAACCCGTACACATCTTATATGCAGACTCAGTTAAGACGTATCAATCCTTCCGTCATGGAGGATAGAAAGGAGCCTTATGAATTTATATAACGTATATGACGTAAAAGCCAAAAAGCAAATATTACACCTTGCACACCGAAAAGAAGTAATTGAAAAACTAGGTATTGCGCAAAGTAATATTTATAAAGCAATTGATACTGACACATTGTACAAAGACCGTTATAGAATTGAGCCTGTCGCAGATATGCCAGAGAACGAAACATTAATAGAATGGGATCGTTACTGTAAGCAGATACGCAGACAGGTCAATCCAAGAATCTTAAGAAAAATCACCTTTTACGGAGTCAATGAAAGGGGTGAGGTTATCAGATGAAGAGGGGAAAGAAATGCGAGAATTAATCATTGATTGCTTTGCCGGGGGTGGTGGAGCAAGTGTTGGAATTGAAATGGCATTAGGAAGAACGGTTGATTACGCAATTAATCATGATCCTTTCGCTATCAAAATGCATTTACGCAATCATCCTAGTACATGTCACTATACCGAAGATATCATGAAAGTTAAGCTTAAAAACAAGCTGAAACAGG
Source organism: Bacillota bacterium (assembly GCA_023443925.1). The sequence continues at coordinate 9,432 of JAEZSL010000314.1, forward strand.
GTGATATTGTAAGGTTCATGTGGGCAAGCCCGGATTGTACGTCTCATTCCATAGCAAAAGGTGATAAGCCAATAGAACGCGGTTTGCGAATATTACCAATGGGCGTTTGGAGACTGTGCAAGCAGATTATGAAATGTACAGGAAACCTTCCGGAAGTCCTCATGATGGAAAATGTCAAGGAGATTATGAAATGGGGGCCGCTGGATAAAAATAATAAACCTATAAAGTCAAGAGAGGGCGAATATTACAATAAATTTATTCGACTTATGAAAAATATGGGTTATGAATTTGAATACAGAATATTGGTTGCGGCAGATTACGGAGCCCATACAACAAGAGAACGCTGGTATGCACAGTTCCGATGCGATGGAAGACCGATGGCATGGCCCGAACAAACCCATTCAAAATGCGGCGCTGGAGGTTTGATACCTTGGGAACCAATTAGCCAGGATATAGATTTTTCTGATTTGGGCAGTTCTATATTTACCCGAAAGATTCCTCTGAAAGATAAAACGTTAAGCCGGATAGCTGCAGGAATAAAGAAATTCGTAATCAATGATCCGAACAGGTTTATTCTTCCTGACAATTTGGCTGCACCGTTCCTAATTCAGTACCATTCAGAAACTGTAAAAGGCGAAGTAAGAGGACAAAGCCTAAAAGAACCAATTCAAACCATTGATACTTCAAACCGTTATGCATTGATAACCTGCTTTCTATCTAAATTTTATAAAACAGGAACCGGTCAGATCATAAATGAACCAATACATACTATAACAACTTCACCTGGGCATTTTGCTTTAGTATCTGCGTTTCTGATTAAATATTACGGGAATGGAGTGGGTCAGAGTCTAAATGAGCCAATAGGAACTATAGTTACAAAAGATAGATTCGGGCTTGTTCTGGTGGTTATTGATGGTGTGACATACCAAATTGTTGATATCTGGTTTCGAATGCTGAAACCAGAAGAATTAAAACTAGGCCAAACATTCCCCAAGGATTACATAATAGATTTTAATATGTCCAACGGTAAGCCGTATCCGAAAAGTGAACAGGTAGCGCGTATCGGAAACAGTGTTGTGCCAATTGTGGCAGAAAAACTTACCTATGCAGCTTGTCCGTACCTAAAAGTCGGGGAACGTATACCGAATATGAGGATAGATGATAGCCAGCCACAATTACGATTTGCATAGGAAGAAATATGATACTTGTAAAGGCAGTGGGAGGTCAATTTGAATAAAAGAACCAAACAACTACAGTTTAGCAAAGCAACAGTAATTAAAATATTTGAACGGGATGAAGATTGTGTATTCTGCAAAATGGGTTACAGTACCGAAGGAGCAGACTCTTTTGACCTCTACATAAAAGACCCTATGCACGTAATAAATAAATCCAAAGGAGGTCTTGGAGTAGTACAAAACGGTGCAAAGGGATGTAGATATCACCATCACCTATTTGATAATGGAAATCAAGGATTACGGCAGCAGATGCTAGAGGATTTAAAACAATACATGATAAGTCTTTACCCAGACTGGAATCCAGACAACCTGGTATATAAAAAATATTAATTATACGCAATGTGTTGATTACAGTAACCATTAACCTTTAGTCCAAGGTTAATTCAAATAATAGTTAAGCACCTACATATCACGAAAACTTAACTTTACACATAATCCGGGCTACTGGCCCGGATGGAAAGGAAATTATGAGAGTTATCGCAGTAATGACCCCTAAAGGGGGAATCGGTAAAACAATTACAGCCTCGTCAACAAGCTATTTATTGGGAGAAGAACATAAAAAGAAAGTCTTATTAGCAGACGGAGATCAGCAGGGGAATTTATCAAAGCTTTTTGGATATAACGAGCCGGACGGAATCGGAATGTCAGAACTATTAGAAAGACATAAGACAATGGGAGGGGAATACTCCACAAGTGATTTAATTAAAACGACTCCATACAGCCATATAGACATAATCCCTGCTAACGGATATCTCATGTTGACAAACATGAAATTACTATCCGAGAAGGAAGAAAACCAGATCAACCGTTTTTCACGCGCCATTGAGGAAATAAGCGGAGTTTACGATTATTTGATATGCGACTGCGGTCTTACCTTAGACATGACCGTTATTAACATCTTAGTCGCGGCTGATTTGGTTATAGCACCGGTTAAATTGGGAGGATTTGAAGCAGATGCCCTGGACAATATAATCGGGCAAATCGAAGAATTAAGGCAATTCAATCCATCAATGGAACTAAAAATGCTTATGACAATGAGACAAGGAAATAAAACAACTACACAGGCAGAAGAGTACTTTCAAAATAACTACAATGCTTATAAACATTCGGTGCGACGTAGCGTAGTTGTCGAAAGGTCTACAATTGCATTTACGCCTCTTCCTGCATTTTCAAAAAACGGAATTGTTACAAAAGATTATAGGGAAGTAGTGGCGGAATTATTGCAGGATATGGAGGGATAAAATGGGATTCCTAGTTACGGATGCACTCAACCAAAACAGTAAAGCCGGAATTGATGATTCACCAAAAGCCAGATCGCGAACGAAAGATATCAGCATTTACAAGATATATCCCAACAAGTTAAATTTTTATCCTCAAAATGAGATAGAGGCAAAAGCACAGGAAATACTTGCAGTGGGATTGATTGAGACTTTAGCTGTGAAATATGCCCCTTGCGATCAAGGTGAATATGGACTGATATCCGGGGAAAGAAGATGGAGAGCATTAAAACTCCTAGTCGAGCGGGGACATAAAGAATTTGAAATTGCTACGTGTCAGATTCGGACACCGGAGAACGAACACGAAGAAAAAATTGAAATTATTATGGCGAACTCTCATAGGGATAAAGATATTGCCACACTGCTCCAGGAGGAAAAAGAACTTAAGGAAACTCTGGAGTATATGAAAGCCAACAATATGCCGTTAAAAGGCTTTGACCTCAACAAAGGCCGTTTACGTGACATTATAGCAAGTATGCTCAATACATCAAAGACCAAAGTTGCCTTAATTGAGAGTATTAATAATAATCTGATTCCGGAATTTAAAGAAGAATTAGAGAAAGACCGCCTCACCTTTTCGGCAGCAGCAGAGATTGCAGGGATGGAAGAGGACAAACAACAGGAGGTATTGAGTAAATACGAGGACTCCGGAGAAATTACATATACGGAAATCAAGGAAATTAAGGAAGATTTAAAGCAGCAGGAGCCACCCGAAGAACCAAAGGAAGAGAAACAAATCCCGGAAGAAGTTACAACCCCACCAGAAGAACCAGAAGAAACAAAGGGGCAGCAGGAGCCTATTAACCCGGAACCACTCAACATGACAAGCAAGTGTTATTCCTGCGCAAATTGGAATGATTGTGACGAAAGAAATACCACTGTAACAGCTTGCAATGAATATAAGAGTAAAAACCCTCCACAAGAAAAAGCAGAACCCATTAAGCAATCAAGCCATTCAGAGAGCGTTACAGTTCCACCGGAAAGAGTGGCCCAGGTACATGATATCAAAATCGCTCACATGTTTTTTGAGGATGCCAAGAGCGGGATAAAGCCTTTTGAACTCAGAAAAAAAGATAGGGATTACAAAGTTGGTGATACTCTTCACCAAATGGAATACAAAGACGGCGAACACACCGGTAGGGAACTATACCAGGAGATAACATACATACTGGAAGATTACATAGGACTCAAAGACGATTATTGCATTATGGGAGTAAAAAACATTTAAAGGGTCTGGCGGCTCACAACCGCCAGAGAAAGGAAAATATGAGTAAAAAAAGACAATTAATAGAAATATTTGCTGATGCCATGGCAGCAAACAATGATTACATAGCCGTAGCAGATGAAACAGAAGTCAACGAAGAAAACGAGGTAATTATTAACACCTCCTGTAACTTTGAAAACAAATTGGATTATTACAGGAATGCATACGACGAAAATCTGGTTTTGAAAAAATTTAATGGTATTCGAATTGTTGGAGCATGCAGTTTTGACGAGGATTGCGAATGGAACATAATACTTGAAATGCTCAACGAGACAATGTAAACGGAAAGAAGGTTATTATGAATACATTTATGGCGAAAAGAATACTTGAAGATATGAGCTACAAATTGTCAATATCAAATCCAGGTATTGATAAAGCCAATGAAAAGACTGCTTTATTAATGGGATCGGTAGCTCTGGATAAAATGACAGGAAAAATGCCAAATAATCATAATGCAGATACATCTACATTTGATTGTCCTTCATGTGGCAAGACAATTATTTATCTGGATGAAAAAGAACGTCATAAACACTGCTTAATTTGCGGACAGAAATTACAATGGCATTGAATTAGTATTTAGGTAAGAAAAAGAAGAAAGGAGACGGAGCTCCTGCAGGGCAAAGTGTACACGGTTCCTTTCAAAAGATGGCAAGAACTAATATTATTGTTCCAGAGGGAGTACAGACCAATTATACAAGCGTTATTGTAAGTTATTCTAACGGTATTGATAGCACGGGAGCATTATTCTGGGCACTTAAAGAATTTGATAAGAATAGAATATTTCTTCTTTATTGTGATACTGGATTCGAATACCCAGAAAATACAGAAATGTTTTATAAAACAGCTAAGTTTATAGGAGTAAAACCTATATTACTACAGCATCCAAAAGGGTTTCTTGAATTGCTACTTACAGAACGTTTAATGTGGCCTGATATGAAAAATCGTTGGTGTACTGCATATCTTAAGACTGGGATAACGGATAAGTGGATTAGAGCCAATAGAAATATTCTTGGTAATAGATGCTTATTTATATCAGGAGAACGTAGGGACGAATCCCCAGGGCGCGCGAAGCTACCAGAGATTGAATATCATAGTACTACGCTTAAAACTAAGCGTGTAGCCGATTTTACATGCCATTGGTATAGACCTTGCCTTGATTATGAAAAAGGCAAAATGTTTGAACAAGGAAAAAAATTAAAGTTAGAACCTCATTTCTGCTATGAGTATCTTGGTAGGTGTTCATGCATGGCTTGTATGTTTATGAGTGAAAAACATGCTTTAGAAAATATGAAACGTTATCCAGAGCAAATAAAACCTTTCATTGATGCAGAAATTAAACTAGGACATACTTGGAAGAAAAACAGGAGCTTAGAGGGTGTATTTAATGGATGCTTAGATATTGATGATATACCAGGACAAATGGAATTGGAGTTAATAAACTAAACTAAAATTAGTATTTAGTGGAGGTAGAGTATGGCTTACACAAAGCAAGAAGAAATAGAACTTAATAAGCAGCTTGAAATGTGGCATGAAAAGCAGTTAAAGGCTGTACGTAAGAATAACTGGGAGCGTGCAGTAAACCAAATGACTGAAATTGATAGAAGAATTTGGGAAGTTATAGCAAATGCTGAAACTCATAAAGATGTAAATTATATTGTGTGGGATAATGCGGAGCGTGTTATATCTAAATACAGCAAGATGGCACGTTAAAATGAATGATGCAAATGCAAAACCCATAGACAAAATACATCTATGGATCAGCATAAAATCATTTGGCAATTTTAAAGATTCCTCTTTGCTGTTCTTTCATTATTTCTTTATAAACTTTTTTAGAAATATTTACAACCATTTTTTCGTGGTACGCATCCCAGCCACCTTGACGCTTGATAAAAACTTCTTGAGCTGGAGCTCCGTGTAAAACTTTACCTTTATCAGATATTACTTTTAATGAACATTTAGCCATAGGTAAGCCTCCATATTATTTGCATCTAGTATTAGTATAACCATACTTCCTAATTGTTATTTATCTTAATAGATATAATTTTATGATTGAGTAAACCTAGAAAGGACGTGATTATTTGAAAACGGTTTTAAAATATCCAGGAGCAAAGAATAGGTTGGCACCTTGGATATACCAATATATACCAATAAATCACAAAGTGTATCTTGAAATATGTGCCGGTAGCCTTGCTATTCTACTAAATAAGCCGCGAAGTCACATTGAAACGGTAAATGATTTGGATGGAGAGATAACCAATTTTTTTACTATTCTTAGAGATAGAACTGAGGAGTTGGAACGGAAGATAGCATTAACGCCATTTTCGCGGAGAGAATACGAAAGAGCGTATGATGAATGTACGGACGATATTGAAAGAGCACGAAGATTCGCTGTCAAGTGCTGGATGGGATTTGGATGTGGGAATCTCTACAGGAATGGATTCAAGTCCGGTCAGCAGGCACATTCGCCAAATCCGGCCAAAGCTTGGGCAGAACTTCCGGAAACATTATTAATGGCAGCAGAAAGATTGAAAGGCGTGCAGATAGAGAATCTTCCGGCTATAGAGTTAATTGGTAGATATGATACAGAAGATGTTTTTATCTATGCAGATCCTCCATATCTACACGGAACTCGAAAAAACTATTTGTACAAACATGAAATGTCCAATGCGGAACATAAAGAACTTTTGGACGCATTAATTGATCATCCCGGAAAAGTGCTTATATCTGGATACGACAATAATTTATATAATACCGTTCTTTCAGGATGGAATAAGGTACAGATAAATACAAGAGCTGAAGGAGGAAGGAAGAGGACTGAAACATTATGGATGAACTATGATATTGAGGAAAAGCAGATGTCGTTAATTATCTAAACTAAAATTTTGCCACACGGCAGCAGGAGAGAGGGAATAATTACTAAGGAGGATTAAAGAAATGAAGCAAGTTAACATAGATGAAATAATTACTAAGATACTGATATCTGTACAAATGACAAAGGGTGGATTAGATCAGCTTAAATCCTCCTTATACATTCACCTGGGCAGATTACAGATATTTGAAGAGGAAACAGCCTTAAGCACTGACAAGGACGATAACGAAGACAAGATAAGGCTGTTTTTAGCTACACTGAAAATTGAGGGCCGGACAGATAGCACCATAGAGGCGTATAAATGTGAATACCGGGTTTTCTTTGATTTCATAAATAAAAACTTCCGGGATGTGACAACGAATGATATCCGGCTATATCTGGCCCACTGTAAAACAGTACGAAAAAATTCAGATGTCACAATTAATAATCGGATCAGGAATCTTAAAAGCTTGTTTAAATGGTTAACAGTAGAAGATTACATAAGTAAAAATCCCATGCTTAAAATTAATCAAACAAAGACCGAGAGAAGAGTAAAAGATACCATAAACGACATGCAAGCGGAAATTGTACGCTGCTCCTGCGAAAAGGAGAGGGATGCAGCAGTTATTAATATACTCAGCAGTACTGGAATGCGTGTCGGAGAACTAGTAAAACTTAATCGGTCAGATATTGACTTTTCGAACGGTGAATGTGTGGTATACGGAAAAGGAAGAAAAGAGCGTCCGGTATATCTGGATGGGCGGGCAAAAGTACATTTAGCACTGTACCTAGAAAACCGGATAGATAACAATGAGGCCTTGTTTGTAGCTGAAAAAGCACCACACCAGAGACTCACAACAGCCGGAATTCGCAATGTTATTAATACAATAGCAGTAAATACAAAAATAAGTAACTTTAACCTGTACCCGCATAAGTTCCGGCGAACCATGGCAACCAATATGATTAACCGCGGCGCGCCGGTGGAATACGTACAAAAGATATTAGGACATGTTGATCCGCAGACTACATTACAATGCTATGCAAGTATAAGCAGGAGATTAATAAAAGACGCACATATGAGATATGCCGTTTAACTTCCGAGTACCCACCTGTGATCTGTTCCATAATAAGTCAATATACATTCGCGTTCCTGGTTGCTGGAAAAATAAGTGCAGCAAAAGGATTTACCGCCTCTTACATCCTTGATATTTTTAACGCTGGTAATCTGGACTTTGCAAGTATTATCATATAAATCTTTAATTCCAAACCAGACAGGTTTCATATGGCCCATAGGATTAAAGGCACATACAACAGATACCGACTGACGGACACTATAATCAATTTTAAATTCCGGACTGCGATCCGGTTCGAAGAATGGCATAGCAAGCACCTCACATTTAAGATTAAAAATATTATACAAACAAATGTTCGGAAAATCAACAGTAAAATAAAGGGGATGATATCATAAGCGAATGCAATATCTGTAAAAGAAATTATAATCACGGCGGGAAATGCTATGAAAATAAAAGTAATTGCCTTTATTACGAAGAGGACGAAAGAGGATATATAAAAGTAGATAGATTTAGCTTTTATATGGAATTTGGAAGTGAAAAGAAAATTATAAAGGTAAGAGATGTAATAGAAATTACAGGAGACAGCGGTCAAGCCGAAATTTCAGACAATGCCAAGATAGAAGTACTTAAGATATTGGAAGTAACTTGGAGTTATGGAAAACATGGCATTGACGGAGTAAGGACAGAGATAGAGGCGAGATATTTCAGCAATGACATAAAAATCATAGAAGATAAGAGGAAACTATTCAGAATTGTTAAGTAAGGAGGAATCATATGGGGTGCGAATTTTGCAAATATGCTGAAGACTGTCACAGCCCGGAAGACTGCGTTTACCCGGAAAGTAAAAGTGACATCGGCAGCAGGGGACAAATTCCCAGAGACATTACAGTAAACGAAGCTAAAAAACTAGGCCTTTTAAGCAAATGCATAAAATGCCGTAATTATCCTCATTGTTGCGGAGAACTCGCCTACATAGCACTTGACTGCTTCTACGATAGCAGGGAAGAAATGAGAGAGGAAGTATATGCAAAGGGAAACTAAGTGGTGTGACTGGTACGGATGTAAAATTGAAGTTGCTAAACAAGATGGAACAGAAGAAATATGTAATTTTTATGGACACTGCGATTCCTGCATAAAAAATATAGAAATTGTTAATCCAGAAATATTACAGGAGGTAGATTGATGTACACATGGAATAGAGCAAAAAGTGACTTCTGGGGAAATGGCACACATGAAACGAAAGAAGAAGCTATTCAAGAAGCGAAAGACTGCGGATGCACAGATTTTTATGTAGGCGAATGCGAAATCATTCCACTGAGAACAGATGCAGACCCAGATAGAATCATGGAGGAATTAGACGAACTTTACAGTAGCGAATCCGGATGTGATGATTTTATTTATGACGGGGTTTCCGATGAGGATAGAAAATGGTTTGCTGATAAGTTATCCGAGTTGGTAACAGAATTTAATAAAAGAGCAAAAGTATCTCCAGAATGGTTTCGGGTTATATCGGAAGAACACATTCATTTACAGGAGGTAGCCGGTGAATAAAGATAAACTTGCTAAAAAACTCAAAAAGATGAAGGAATATGCTCAAAGACTTATTGTAGCAAAGCCTAGCGATAAGTTGGACGAAATCCAAAACGATATATCGAACGGATATATTACAGCAATAGACGAAATAAATGACTTTATTAATTCGGAGCCAGAGGAACATAATGCAAGTGATTGTTCATGCTGTCATGAAATAAATGAGTGGCTAGAAATGTTAAGTAATTGCGAATATCCTCATGTATTCTACTCAAAGATTACAATAGTCGGATTAATTAAGGGCCGCGAAAAGGGTGAAACGAACACGAGAAAATTACCTTTAAGATATTGTCCACAATGCGGAAAGAAAGTTGATGGAGGTAAAAATGAACATAGATGAATTAGAATTATCCGTAAGAACCTATAATTGTCTCAAAAGAGCCAGTATTGAAACTGTAGAGCAATTACAATCCAAAACAGATTTAGAATTACACCAGGTTAAAAACCTTAGTCAAAAATGTATAAATGAAATCAAAGAAACATTAAGACAGTTCAAGCCTCCTGACTTTCTTTATCACAGCCCAGACTATACCAAAGTAAAACATTGCCATGAATGCGAACATGCGGACAGTAAAGGATTTTGCGGAAACTTCATGTTGTATGCGCATTTACATAACGGATGTATTAAGGGACAGGAGGCACCAGATGAATTGTGATAGATGCCCAGACGAAGATACAAATAAATGCCATTCATGCAATTTACTAAAAGAATTAATATCACAATGCAAAGGATATTGCCAAGAGTGCAGTAATAAAGCGACTTGCGAAGTAATAAGACAAGGAGGCACTTTATGAAAATATACATAGCCGGGCCAATAACCGGACACATGAATTATAAAAGTTATTTTGCGGCAGCAGAAAGGAGCTTAAAAAGAAAAGGACACATTACCATTAATCCTTCTTTTCTTCCGGACGGACTAAAAGATTACATGGAAATATGTTATTCCATGATAGATCAGGCAGAGGCTGTATATATGTTAACAGGATATGAAAACAGCACCGGAGCCAAAGCGGAATTAATATATGCCAGGTTGAAGCAAAAGAGGATATTCTTTCAAGAGTCCGAGAAGGGGATGAAACATGAACAAACGGCAACGGAAGAAACAATTCAAGAAACTATTTAAAAATGCATATATGGGTATAGACTTAGGAACAGGAAATGATATTACAGTATTTATTCCAAAAACGGTATTACATCATATATACAATCCCATTGATAATTTAATTATTTACGGATCAGGCCACAGAACACCAATCGGATTAATGACATCAATGGACGAATATCAAATGAATCACATAGGGCAGCAGGAGTATATAAGGGGGATAAACATTGACAGAAAAGGAACTGAATCAGTTGCACTGGATTATCAGAGAGATAGCAACCATCAAAGAACAGTTAGCAGACTTGAAATCAAGAAGTATGATCAAAGGGCAGGATATAAATGGGATGCCGTTCGGATCAGGGACAAGTGACAAGACAGCAAGTGCGGCACTAGCAATCAGAGAGATAGAAGAACTATATGAAATCAAATTAAAAGAACTCTACCTGGTCAGAAACAGAATAGAAAGATACATCAATGACATTGACGATCCGGAAGAACGACTAATTATTAGACTAAGGTGCATCAATAACATGAACTGGTTTGACATAGGGGCAGAAGTAGGAATGGACAGAACCACAGCTTCAAGAAAGTACAGAGACTTTATAAAGAAAAACAAACTTGCCCACAATGCCCATGACAAGTGTGATACTATAGCAGTATAGAAATATATAACAAACGATACCATTTAAAGGCACTCAGGCAGCTGAGTGCCTTTTGTATTGCGGGGAATGAATATGAATTACAAAGATAAACGATGGTTAAGGAAAAGAGAATACATATTAAAACGTGACGAGTATATATGTCAGGAAAGTAAAAGATACGGGAAAAGAGTGACAGCAACAATGGTACATCATATTTACCCGGCTGATTTATATCCGGAACTAAGATACGTAGATTGGAATTTAATTTCATTCAGTGACAATAAACATAATGGGATGCATGACAGAGTAACAGGTGAAATTACAGAACTGGGAAAGGAATGGCAAGAGAGGGTCAAAGATAAATTTGATGCATGGATACAAAGCAGAAAACCAACCCCCCAGGTCAATTGATCTCATATTAAGCTTTAAATCACCGGTGGATGGAGACGTTTCCAATAGAGCGACGTTTTAAAAATATTTTTTTGGGAGGTGAAATACGATGGCTGGAAAAGCCGTAACTTATGACGGTATAAGAAAAAAAACAATTAAGGATATGAAAAAATTACTTGTTTACAAGCCGGAGTATGACCCAATTATAGATATATATTCAGAACTTCGGGAACAATACTATATTCTTTCGCAAAAATTCAAAGAATCCGACTATAATTATGAAGCTGATACGGCTCAAGGAGGGGCTAAAAAAGCGCCCATTGTTGCAACGTTGGAGAGCTTAAGAAAAGATATCATTACCTATTCAGACCGGCTATGCTTAAATCCGAAAGCTATGGATACAATGAAAATTAAGGGCCCAAAAAAATCGAAGCTTTCTGAAACATTGGCTAAAATATGAACCAATATCCAAATTACGATTTAGTATTTAATTATGCCAAAGATATAATAAACGGGCAAATTCCTGTTAACAAAGAACAAATACAGGGATGTGAAAGATTCTTCCGGGACCTGGAGAACCCACTTTATTATTTTGATCCGAAACCGGCGGAGACAGTCATAGGCATAATTGAAAGAACATTTGTACATGCACAGGGAGAAAATATACAGGGAGAGCCAATGAGAGGTGCTCCTTTTTTATTGCTTCCATGGCATAAGCTCTCAATTTACAACATTATGGGGTTTTACCAAAAAGATACAATAATCAGAAAATACAAAGAAGTATTTATATTTGTACCACGGAAAAATGTTAAAACGACATTTGCCGCTGCTCTCGCATGGGCGCTATCCATTTACTACAGAAAATCGGGTGCAAAGTGTTATATAACTGCCAATGCGTTAAAACAATCACTGGAGAGTTTCGACTTTATAAACTTTAACATTAAGTACATGGGTGAAGAGGATAACTTTAGGATAATTAATAACAATCAAGAACATTCCATCAGTGGAGATTTAGGGGACGGGTCAATCTATATACAAGCATTAGCTGCCAATCCGGATAGTCAAGACTCATTTAACTGCAATATAGCAATCGCAGACGAAATACATGCTTACACAAAGCCGAAACAATACAACATCATAAAAGAGGCAATGAAAGCCTATAGTAACAAATTAATGATTGGTATAACGACGGCTGGAGATAATATGAATTCTTTCTGTTATAGGAAACTCCAATATTGCATGAAAATTCTAGACAGAACTGTAACGGATGAGCAGTATTATGTATTTATTGCAAAGGCCCCGCAGGATGAAGATGGAGAAGTAGATTATACAAATCCTCTCGTACACCAAATTGCAAACCCTGGTTACGGAATTACAATAAGGCCAAATGATATATTAAACGATGCTTACCAGGCGCAAAATGATCCGCAGCTAAGAAAAGATTTTTTATCAAAAAGCCTTAATATTTACACATCAGCAATGAAAGCTTATTTTAACATAGAAAAGTTTAAGATATCGGATAGAAAATACAAGTGGACAATTGAAGATTTAGCAAAACTACCAATTCAATGGTACGGCGGCGCTGATCTATCAAAAATGCATGACTTAACAGCAGCAGCAATTTACGGAACCTACAAAGACATTGACATAGCAATTACTCATTCGTGGTTCCCTATCGTGGCAGCACATCAAAAAGCGGAAGAGGATTCAATCCCCTTATTCGGTTGGAAAGACGATGGATGGTTAACGATGTGCAATACCCCAACGGTTAACTATTCGGATATTATCAACTGGTTTATTGGGATGAAAAGAAAAGGATTCAAGATAAAACAAATTGGATTTGATAAAAAGTTTGGTAAAGAATTCTTTCTAGGTATGAAAAAGGCTGGATTTAATATAGTGGACGAACCACAATATCACTGGAAAAAGTCCCAAGGATTTAGAAGAATTGAGAAAAAGGTAAATGATGGATTATTCTATTATCTTCATTCGACGGCATTTGAATATTGTGTTCAGAATGTTTTGGGCATAGAAAAAACAGATGATATGATCCAGTACGAAAAAATAATGCCGGAATTAAGAATAGACATATTTGACTGCACTGTATTTTCAGCGGTTAGATTAATCGAAAATATGGAAAAAACATCATCAGCAGATGAATGGTTACATGGTAAAAAGGACGGTGAATAATATGGGTAATATAAGTGAAATAGCGAACTTAATGAAAGCCCGCGCAGAACCAGAGGAAAAAGTGACAGAAAACAGAGAAACATCGGCATTCGGATGGTTTATTTCAGGAGCGAATAATAATCTTTGCGTACCTGGATACACAAGATTGTCAGATAATCCGGAGGTAAAGATTGCCATTGATAAAATCGCCGATCTGGTTTCTTCCATGACGATACATTTAATGCAGAACACAGATACAGGAGATATCAGGGTTAAAAACGAATTATCAAGGAAAATTGATATAAACCCTTATAAACTAATGACAAGAAAACAATGGATGTACAACAATGTGCATACCATGTTGCTTGAAGGGGATGGAAATAGTGTTGTATATCCGTATATAAACAATGGAATAATTGAAGATTTAAAACCGTTAAAACCATCTAAAGTAGGCTTTATTGAGACAAATAATGCTTACAAAGTGATTTATGGAGATCAGACTTATAACCATGATGAAATATTGCATTTTGTTATAAATCCAGATCCAGAGAGGCCGTATTTAGGGCAAGGATATCGGCTTGTATTGAAAGATATTGTAAACAATCTTAAGCAAGCTACTGCAACAAAAAATGCTTTTATGTCAGATAAATGGAAACCATCAGTTATTATATCGGTTGATGCATTGACAGAGGAACTTGTATCAAAAGAGGGTCGGGAAGAGGTATTAAAAAAATATATCGACGATACCGGCGGAGGAAAGCCGTGGATAATACCGGCGGACTTAATCAAAGTAGATCAAGTAAAACCATTAAGCCTTAATGATCTGGCAATCAATGATGCGGTTGAATTGGATAAAAAGACAGTAGCAGGAATTATAGGAGTTCCTGCTTTTTTCTTGGGCGTTGGGAAATTCGACAAGGATGAATATAACAACTTTATCAAAACGAAAGTCATGTCTATATCCCAGATATTCCAGCAGGAGCTAACAAGAAAAATACTTTATAGCCCGGATTTATATTGGAAATTAAATTCAAGAAGTTTAATGGCATATGATTTGATCGAAACTGTGACCGCAGGAACTGCATTAGTAGACAGAAATACCTTAAGAAGAAATGAATTACGAGATTGGATAGGAATGAGTCCTGATCCGGAAATGAACGAATTAATTGTACTTGAAAACTATGTTCCGGCTGACTTACTGGGCGAGCAAAACAAATTAAAAGGAATCGCAAAACAATTAAAGGGTGGTGATAGTGATGAATAGAAACAACATGCAGACCAGGAGCTGGCAAACTTCTTTCAATGCGACAAGAGCAGAAAGCGAAAGCGGTGAAATATACATAGAGGGTTACTTTGCTGTTTTCGGGAAAGAAACAGAGTTATGGCCCGGAGCCTACGAAGAGATAAACGCCGGGGCATTTAATGACACGTTAGGAAACGATATCAGGGCGCTGATAAATCATGACACCACTCTGGTATTGGGAAGAAATAAATCAAGCACATTAACACTTGAGATACGATCTTATGGACTGTGGGGAAGAATCAAAATCAATGAAAAAGATTCAGACGCGGTCAATCTGTATGAAAGAGTCAAAAGAGGGGATGTAGACCAATGCAGTTTTGGATTTAATATTGAAAGTGAGGAAACCGACTGGAGGGAAAACGGGACAGTAAAATGGACAATCACAAAAATTGATCTTCACGAGGTTTCAGTATGTACTTTCCCGGCCTACGAAGAAACAGGAGTACAAGCAAGACATAATGAGGTCACACAGCATAGAGAAAAAATGCTTGAACAGAAAAAACATGATATGAAAGAGAGGTTTAAAAAATGGCATTAAGACAATTGGTCATAAGTAAAAAAATTGAGCAGAGGAAAGCACTTATCGAAGAGCTGAATAATCAGGAAAGTGCATTAAAAGTTAGAGCTGCCGAGGTTGAAAAGTCACTGGATGAAGCCAAGACAGAAGAAGAAATTGCACTGGTCGAGGAAGAAAATAACAAGCTGGACGAAGAGCAGAAAGAACTTGATGAAAAGAAAAGTAAACTCGAAGGAGAAATATCAGCATTAGAAAATGAGCTGGAGCAGCTTAACAGTAACAGCCCTAAGGATAATCCGGAAGAAAGAGAAAAAAACAATATAAATCAAATAAGAGAGGGTGGTCCATCAATGAAAAGGTACAGAGCTTTTAAAAACATGACAAGAACAGAAGTAGAGGCATTAGTATTCAGATCGGAAGTAAAAGACTTCCTTGTAAGAGTCAGAGAATTTATGTCACAGCAGAGAGGTGTTACCGGAGCAGAACTGCTTATCCCAGATGTTATGCTTGATATGCTAAGAGATAACATTTCAGAGTACTCTAAATTAATCACCAGAGTAAATTATAAACCGGTAAAAGGACAGGCGCGCCAGAATATTACAGGAACCGTTCCAGAGGCCGTATGGACAGAAATGCTTGGAACATTAAATGAGTTGGAAATTAGCTTTAACCAGGTAGAGGTTGATGGATACATGGTAGGCGGATTTGTTATTATTCCAAATTCAACCATGCAGGATTCCGATATTGCCCTGGCGAATGAAGTGTTAATGCAGATTGGAAAAGCAATCGGTAAAGCGCTGGACAAAGCAATCCTATATGGAATCGGAGTTAAACAGCCGCTTGGCATTGTTACAAGGTTAGCTCAGACAACTAAACCGCTTTCCTATCCTGCAAATGCCCCGGAATGGAAAGACTTACACACAACTCATGTTACAAAAGTTAATACAACCGGATCGGCATTAGTAGCCAGCGTTATTACAGCCTTTGCATTATGTAAAAATGACTTTTCTGACGGAAATAAATTTTTTGCTATGAACACAATTACATATGCACATTTAATCAGTCAGTTGCTTGCTTTTAATGCAGCAGGAGCGCTTGTAACGGGTATGAATAATCAAATGCCAATTATCGGAGGCGATATCGTATTACTTGACTTCATACCGAATTACGATATTATCGGCGGTTATGGTGATTTATACATACTTGCTGAAAGAGAAGGAACCGTACTTGCCTCTTCTGAACATGTTAAATTTATTCAGAATCAGACAGCATTCAAAGGACTTGCAAGGTACGACGGCCTGCCTGTTATTGCGGAGGGATTTTTCATGATTAATATTAACAATTTGAATGCTACAACGACGGCTACTTTCGAATTTGATTACGCAAACACAGATCTTGGAGCTTTAGGAATTACATCAATCGCAGGAACAGCAACCGGAGATACTAAGATCACAGTAACCGGCCTGGAATCCTCTGGAACTACATTAGGATACAAGATAGCAGGAAAGGCAGCGGCGATATCATGTGGTGATCCAAAGACAGGATATACTGCATTTACTAATGGAGCAGACATTTCAGCAGCAACCGGTAAAATTATAACCGTTGTTGAGTTTGATGCAGACGAAAGAGCTATAAAAGTCGGCAGTGTCCAGGTAGTTGCGAAAGCATAATTAAATGATAATGGCCTATGGGAAAACTCTCATAGGCCATATAAAAAGGAGTGATATGGATGGACATATCAATCGTTTTACAATTAGTGAAGGAAACGAAAGGTATCAGAAGCAGTAATGCAAGGGACACCTATATATCAGCTATAATAAATGGCGTAATACAGGAACTCACAGAAGAAAAAGGAATTGGGATAAATTTAGAAAATGCAAATCATTTATTATTTGTAACTGATTATGCCTCTTGGAGATACGATCATTCAAAGGAACCGTTGCCGAGAGATTTGCAGTTTAGGTTACATAATATGATAATACACTCACATGGGGGTGGCTCAAATGAATGATGTAGAAGCTAAATTAATGTGGGACACCTCAACGGATGAAGGCGTTAAACGTAATTCTGTTGACGTATTTGTATCTGATGAATCGGTAAAAAGAAGTGAATTCTATGCATCATATCAAAGCGGAGTAAATTCTGTATGTGTCTTTTTAATAAATAAGTATGATTTTGAGCTGTCAAAACATATAGAGAAAGACACAAATCGACCGTTATACGCAACGAGTGTAATGGTAGAAGATGCCGTTTATAATATCATTCGGACTTTTAAGAAAAAAGATAACGAAGACATTGAAATGATATGCACTTAAGGAGGCCACATGAAAGTAAATTTAGAATACCAATCGGCCTTAGATTTTTTTGGAAAAGAACTAAATGACATTAAAGAAAGCATGTACTCTCAGCGTAGGAATATTATTAGAGACTGTGCCAAGGTTACAAAGGCAGCAGTAATAAAAAATATGCCGGTATCCGATGTTGATAAACCATTATATAAGCACATGAAAGATGATGTAAAAGTCACAATCAAGGATGATCAGGAAGGTGAAATAGTAGCCATAATCGGAGGCGGTAAAGATACGGCCTATAAATGGCACCTGGTAGACAATGGAACCACGGATACACCGGCAGCTCACTTTACCGACAAATCACTAAAAGATACCGAAGGAGATCACGATGCCATAATGAGCAATGCTATATTTAAGGCGGTGGACAGATAATGGAAGAAAGAATACAAGCAATTTTAGAAGCAGCCACAACATTACGGCCCATCATTCTGGACGAAGGACAGGCAAAAGATAACTTCCCGTGTATTACGTTCCATTTTTACAATGAGGAAGGGGCCGTATTTGGGGCAGGAAAGGCGAAAATCGAAAAGGCAAGTTGTCAGATTGATTTCTGGTACAAAGTTACAACGGAAGAGGTAAAACAGGCTGTAAAGGACATAAAACAGGCCATCATTAATATTTCAACCTTTACATATCCCAAAAAAGACGGAAATTTCGAGGCAGACAAAAAAATACACCACACATATATAACATTTGATTTAATTAAGAAAGGCGGGGAATAAAATGCCAGAAAGCGTAAAAACAGTTAGATTCAACGTATCCAAATTAGTTTTTGCAATTATTACCCAGGACACAGCAACCGGATACATTCATAAGGCGGTTAGAAAATTAGGGGAACCGATGCAAGTACAGCTCACCTATACCTTAGCAACCGGAACCGTATACGGGGCAGGGGTAAAGCAATTTACAAAAACAAAAGTAACAGGGGCAGCACTCCAACTCGACATAAATAAAGTCCCGATCGAAATCAGAGCAGAAATATACGGCAATAAATACGAAAACGGAGTTCGTTCCGTAAATAAAAACGATCAGGCGAAAATGATTGCAGTAGGTTACGAAGTAGAGGCAATGTCAGATAATGAAGACAAAAGGGAAATGGATTGGCTCTTTAAAGGAAAGGCCCAACCATTCGGAAAAACAACCCAACAGACTACGGATAATATCAATGCTTCTACGGACACAATGACGATTGATTTCGTTCCGAGAGATTTTGACGGAGATATTCATAAAGATGCCGATACAGCGAACCCAGACTTCACCGAAGAGGCGGCAGAAACATTTCTTAACACTGTCCCTGGTGGAACACTCTACACCGAGCCAGGAGGTGGGCAATAATGAAAAAGAATTTTAATGTAGAAGAAGCAACAGAAATAACCCTAAGTTTTAATGATGGAAAAAGCCTTAACTTGATATTTAATGTTAAGGCTTTATTGCATTTAAATGATAAAGGAATCGGAGGAATGAAAGGACTAATCAATCTCAATGTTCCGGAATGTTGCGCGAAAATAATCTATTTAACGGCAAAGGCAGCAGGAGAAGATATAACACTCGCCAAGTCAAGGGCGGTGGTTAGTAATATGAAACCTACACTAGTTTCAGAGATTGTAAAAGAGTGGCAGGAAAGCTATGTTGGCACCATAGACGATGAAACACAAAAAAAAACATTGGAACAGATAATAACGAAATTGGCGAAATAGAAGATCCAGACCTTGACTTTCTGTTTTATATTTATTGCATTGAAATGAATCGAAATGAAAATGAATTGTGGAATAGCAGATTAACCAAAGTTTTAAAAATGGTTGATATGTACTCAGACAGAAAAATGCTTGAAGCATCGGCAATTAATAACAAAGATTACGATTCAAAATATTTCAAAAGAAAATCAGAAGTCAAAACAATAAAAAGCTTAAAGGAAATTGAGGGGTGGTAATTTGAGCAATAAAAAAAATATAGTTCTAGGATTAGATTATTCCAATTTTGACGGGGGCATCACAGAAGTTAACCGTAAAATGGGATTACTCGATCAGGAATTTAAACTCGCCTCAGAAATGGCTAAAAGATATGGTGATGAAACTGACCAATTGACATTGAAACAGGATCAACTTACCCAAAAGATTAATTTGCAAAATATAAAACTGGAAGAAGCGAAAAAGAAATACGATGCAGTAGCCTCTTCCAACGACAGGACTAATAAAAAACTTGATGATGCAGACAAAGCCTTATTAAAAGAGAGAATTACTCTTGAAAAATTAAATAATGAATTGGATGCAAACAAAGAAAGACTTGATAAAATCGCACTTTCAGACGCAGATCGTAAAATGGCAATATTAGAACAGGAATTCAACCTTGCTACAGAAAAGGCTAAAGCGTTTGGCAATGAGTCAGACCGATTGACGCTTAAGAGTAATCTGTTGAGTGAGAAAATTACGATACAGGCACAGAAAGTTCAGACCACAAAAGCGGCCTATGACGCAGCCAGGGAAAGTGGAAATTTAAATGAAAAGCAGCTTGATGAATTATACAGTACTTATCTTCAAAATGAAACAGCCTTACAGAGCTTGAATAACGAACTGAATGAAAATAAGAATAAAACAGCAGAAAGTGAAAGCACAACAAGGAGCTTCGGCGATACAATAAGAAGCCTAGCTAGTTCCTTAGGAATAGACGTTAATCCGGCAGTAGAAGCCCTGGCGAGTAAATTTGACGGAATAAGCGAAGCGGCGGGAATGGCAGTGCTAGCAATCGGAACTACTATAACAACGCTCGGAAAATTCACCTTAAGTACCGCAGAAACCGCAGGGAAAATAGATGAATTAGCACACAAAACAGGATTGACAACAGATACCATTCAGGAATTTAACTACGCAGCAGAATACCTTGAAATATCAGCAGAGGACATAGGGAACTCCATTGCGAAAATGACAAGAAATATGGATACTGCACGAAAAGGGACTGGAGATGCAGCAGATGCATTCAGAGAATTGCATGTGAGAATTACAGAAAACGGAAACCAATTAAGAGATAGCGAAGCGGTTTTTCTTGATACTATTGATGCTCTTGGAAAGGTAAGAAATGAAACGGAAAAGGATGCCTTGTCAATGGCTATATTTGGACGATCAGCAATGGACTTAAATAATTTGATTCTGGAGGGGAGCAAAGGAATTAAAAATTACGCAAAACAAGCCCATGAAGCAGGATATGTTATGGATAACGAAACTATAGTATCATTTAACAATATGGACGATGCAATGACCGCAATGAACAAAAAATTTGAAGCAGTTGAAATGAAATTGGGAAAAGGATTATTGCCAGTGTTTGAAACGTTCGCAGAAATTGTTGAATCAATACCAGCGCCCGTATTAGCTGGAATGTTTGTATTTGGAGCTTTAGCAACGGTAATTTTAACCGTATCATTTGCAATGTCAGCTATGAAAATAGCGGCTATATCATCAGCCGCAGCAAATGGATTATTATCAGCATCGAATACGGCGGTCGCAACAACAGGAGCCGCGGCAACCGCAGGAATGGCCCCATTATTACTTACTTTATTAGCGGTAGCCGCGGTAATTGCTGTAGTTGTGGCTGGAACAACAGCAATGAAAGACACTATGTCATCGGTTGAAGGTACAATAAGTGATATTACTAATAGTACAAGTAAAATGTTAGGTAATGCACAGGGAGTCAATAACACTGTAAACATTGTAAGAAAAAGATCATCCGAATACGGGAATATTTACTATGCACCTGATTATAGTAACATCACATCTTCGAGGGGGTTTGCAGGAGGAACAGACGATTATCCAGGTGGAGAAGCATGGGCAGGAGAAGCTGGGCCGGAAAGAATAAGACTCCCTAAAGGATCACAGATTTTAAGCAACGAAGACAGTAAAAATTTATACGGAGATACTTATAACTTTAACTTAACAGTAAAAGCAGAAGATATAAACGAATTACAAAAATTTATGAATGTATTAAATGGGTTAAAACAGTCCTCGAGACAGGGTAAATTGAAACTGGGGTGATTAAATGGCAAATTATAACGCAACACTAAATTGCATAGCTGATACATACTTAATATCTACAGGCCCGTTAAATAATTACGGGTCTGCTTCTGTTATCCGGATAGGAGGCATTAATCACACTCTTTATTCCGTTTTGGCTTTCGACACATCATCCATACCGGCAGATAAAGAAATTTACGGCATAGACATGTACTTGAGGGTAACCGGCTTTGTATCAGAATCACCTACAGCAGACGGGAGAGAATACAGTGAAAGCCTACCTTACGTTGTAAAAGCCCGTCGCCTATATGCGCATACATACAATGAGATTGAGAGCAATTTAACCTTTAACAAGGTGTACAATGATAACGAAGCAGAGAACTTAATTAAAACCAATAACGGATTAAATGATTCCGAGTTAAACATATCCGCAATGTCGGGTCAATATGTATCGCTGCCCATAAATGACATACAGCGCACCGATGATAATAAAATAATAGTCGGAATGAGGCTTAATACTTTATATACAAGCGGTAGCCAAAAGATGCAGCTATGCTATGTCAATATATCAAGCCGACAGGGAGCATATACCCCATACATTGTTGTATATTACAGAGACCCAGCGCCTGCCGCACCTACTGATTTAGTACCCAATGCCACCACCAGGAACAGAGCCGGAGGAATAACGCTGTCATGGCAAAATACAAGCCCTCAGACGGCCTTTACGTTACAATATTCCATTAATGATTTTGCAAGCTCAACAACAGTTGCAGGAGGGGCAGGGACAGGAGGGGAAGCGAATACTTATACAATCCCCGCAAACACATTTTCAAGCGGGGTTACCGTAAAATGGCGCGTAAGAATCACCGATAATTTAAATTCACAGTCCGACTGGTCAACGATAGCCAGTTTTGCAATAGGCGCCACATTACCCTCCACACCGGCCCCGGTAAGCCCGGTGGACACAACGGTTAATTCGGGGGATGTTACATTTTTTCGATGGAGATTTGTGGATTCATACGGCTACTCTCAATCAAAATTTGACCTACAATACAAAAAATCAGGGGAAACCGAAATAAGCGTAACCGTGACCACAACCGCATTAAGTTATTCAATTCCTGCAAACACCATTAGCGGCGGTAATCACTTATGGAGAGTGCGTTGCTATAATCAATTTAACGAGGTTTCACCCTGGACTGACTGGCAAAGCTTTTATTCAATCGGAAAACCAGAAACACCCATAATAACCGCTATATCCAATAACATGCATCCTATTATAACCTGGCAGAGCGCGGAAAGAGATTTATTCCGGATAAAGATTTATTCCGGAGCAAATATAATATATGACAGTGACGAACAGGCAATAATTGAACTTACGCAATTTACAATCCCTATTTTTATTGATAATGGAACTTATAAAGCCGGATTACAGATTAGTAATGTGTATGGCTTATGGAGTACCGAAGCTTTTTTAAACTTTACGATATCCACCACAAAACCAAATAAACCCGTGGTTTACGGCAACGGTACGGAAGAATTTACGGCGGTCTTAATCATTGAATCCCAGACAGCCACAAATTTAATATACCGTAAAAGCAATAAAGATTCTGGCTATCAATTAATAGCAACCATTACCGGTAATACATATACCGATTACCTCGCGAGCCATGGACAGAATTCGTACTTTATTAGAGCGATAACCGGATCGGGATTCCGGGACAGTGACATAATTAATGTCAATTTGGAGTTTTACGGTATTGTTCTTAATTGCATTGACGATTACTCGAACCGTATAAATTTGTGGAAAACACTGAATGCGGATAAGCGTAAAAATATCACCTTGGGCAAAGATCAATTTTTAATCCATTGTAATGGTAGGAAATATCCTATCACCCAAAGCACAGATTTTAAAGATCATGCTGAAAGCCATGAGTATGCGATTACATATGAAGAGTATGACAAGGTGTATGAACTCTTTAATTGTAATGAGCTTATGTACCGCAACGATCAGGGTTATCGCTTTCCCGTGCAGATATCCGCGCCCAACATAGCGGATAATGAGCTTAATATGTTTATAGTCACATTTACAATTACCAGACTGGAGGAATAACATGCAGGGACTTTCACAGCTTAATTACACTGAGACACAAGTTAAAAAGGCCCTGCACTCCAACAGGGCCATAAAATGGGAATATGACCTATTAGATAAGTATAATAAAAAAATCGGCTCACTTAGCGATATAACAAGTTCCTACGGATTTAATGCAGAGACTGAGATAAAGGGGACGGCACGTTTTAACCTAAACGAAAAAGAGACGAAGGACATAGATTTTTTTTCCGAAAGAATTAAACCTAAATTTTGCCTAAGAATCGGTGCAGACTGGCTAAAGTGGGAACAGGGAATTTATTTGTTAAACTCACCAAGCAGAACCGAAGAAAAAGCAAGTATTTACCGTGATATTGAAGCTTATGACGGAGGGGTTATTTTGCGGGAAGATCGAGTGGATAACCGGTATTTAATTTCAAAAGGAACCTTGTATACGGTTGCAGTACGGAGCCTGATATTAAGCACAGGAATAAAAGATATCAGTATCCAGGAGTCAGACTTGGAATTAAGCGTAGACAAGGAATATGCTATCGGCACAAGCAAATTAGAGATCATAAACGATTTGCTAAATTCCATTAACTATAACTCGGTATGGTTTAATTATCACGGCACTTGCATGGTAACAAAGTATATACCGGGAAAAGATAGAAACTACGAATACATATACGAAACAAATGAGGATAGCATTATATATCCTGGCGCGTCTGAAATACTGGACACATTTAATATACCAAATAAATTTGTTCGTTATGTTGAAAATCCGGAATCAAATTATTTAATCTCGACACTGGTTAACGATCAGGCCAGTAATAAATTATCCGTAGTCAGCCGGGGAAGAACCATAACTGATATACAGTCGGTGACCGACATTGCAGACCAAAGCACCCTAAACGATTACGTTCGCAAAGTTGCCGAGCAGAAAAGCCTTGTATATGGAGGGTTTCAATTTGAAACGCTACCCGTACCGCACCATACATATTTAGATTGCCTCCTATTAAAAAGCAAAACATTAGAGGTAACCGAAAAAGTAATAGAAACTGCCTGGAGCATTGAAGCGTACGGGAATGGCTCTATGTCGCATACAGTTAAGAAGGTGATTGAACTATGGTAACCACTGATGAATTATTAAGCATACAGCAAGACCAGACTCAGGAAAAAGATTTTAAACTTGCAAAGGTTGTTTCGTTATTTCCATCCGGAACAGCAAAAATCCAGTTTTACGGGGAAGATACGGCAAGCGAAAAAGAATATAGTTATCTTTCAAGCTATAAACCGAAACAAAACGATATTGTACTGGTTATTCCTTTTTCGGATACATACATTATAGCCGGTCGCGTATTATTTCAGATCACACTGGCAGATAGCACGGTTACGGAAGAAATGTTAAACGCTGCATTATCTAATTACGCTACCTTAACCGCTATCGCCAATTTTGTTACACAGAACACTTTAAATAATACCTTAAGCAGTTACTCACAAAACGGACATAGCCACGATCAGTTAGACTGGGAAAATTACAGGGCGGGATTTAATTATATTTTAAATAATGTGCCTCAATTTATTCCGAGCAGTAACAATATCGGACTGGGAGCATCAAATTACAAATGGAAAGAAGTATATGCAGTAGCCGGAACCATTAACACATCTGATCTCAAACTTAAAAACAGTGTAAAAAGCTTACCACAGAAATATAAAGATTTGTTTATGCTGTTTAATCCGGTCATTTACAAAATGAACGACGGTACAAGCAACAGATTCCATGTGGGATTTGGTGCGCAGCATGTAGAGCGCGCCATGAAGAAATTAAAAATGGATTCGAAGGATTTTGCTGGACTTATTAAAACACCAGTACTCAACAAAAAGGGTAATCCTGTTAAGGGAAAATATGATTATGGATTGCGATACACGGAGTTTATTGGCTTAAATGCTGCCGTGACACAGGATAACAGCAGAGACATACAGGGGATGAAAAAAATAATCAATGAACAGCAGAATACCATTAAAAATTTGATTGAAAGAATTGAAAAACTGGAAGAGAAAGAAGGTGTAGCCAATGATACAAGTAACGCTCTATGATAAAGGTATTATATATGATCGTAACGCATTTTATCAGTATGATTACGGGCAGCAGCTCAAAATTGAGGGATTAGACTTTATCGGAGACATAGAGATACATTTTGCCCGTAAGGGTGAGGCAGCAGCCGTAAGGACTTCCGGAGTTATTGACGAAGGCACCACAGTCGACATACCAAATAACATGTTTTTAAGGGACGGAGAATTTACCGTTTACATATGTCAAAGCGGAAAGACCTATCACAGCATTACTTTTATCATAAAACCCCGCGAAAAACCAGTAAATTATGATCCACCAGAAGAGGTAATGACTATGATGTCAGCAACAAGTCCTTATAGCGACCAGGAATTATTAAAAGAATTGGGGATGATATAATGCATGAAACAATATATGAACAGCTCTTAAGGCTATTTAAAGCGAATAAGGTTGACGAATTGGCCTTAGACGATGCCGTAAGAAAAGAATGGATTACTAAAAAAGAGAAAGAATCCATTATAAAAGGCGAGGTGGAATAATGGGATTTGAACCAATAAAGAAAAAAGTAATACTAAGCATTGATAATCCTGATATGAGTCAGCACATAACCATTAAGCAAGGTTTTATCGGGACACTGGAATTAACAATCTCATTTCTTTATCAAAAAGAAACTTTCATCCTGCCGCCAGGAACCACAGCAAAATTAAGAATGTTAAAGCCGGATAAATCCCAGGTACTAAACAATTTCGAGGTAGTCGGGAATAGCGTCATAGTTAGCATGACTTTCCAAATGCAGAGATCGCCGGGAATTGGATCATTCGAAATAATTTTAATGAATGAAGGGGATGCGATACCCAGCTCCACCTGCAATATAACCATTACACCGAGCGTACACGATGATAGTAATATCCAAAGCACGGACGAATACATAAGCGTCATAGAAGCCCTTGTACAGGTTAATGAGGCACTATCAAACGCCGAAACAGTAACCGATAATATGATTGATCTAATTGATTTAGTTCAGTCGGAAACCTTGAAAATCTACAAAAACTATGTAAATACATATGCCAACATAGCTACAACCTACCCGAACCCAGAAATAGGATGGATTACCAAAACCATAGATACCGGAAACTGGTACAGGTATAATGGTGCTGCTTGGGTAATAGTAGATAACGATACGCTTGATAAAGTCGGAAACTTAGCTTCATCGACCAATACCAATAAAAGCAATGTAATAGCCATTACCAACGAACTTAATGCAAATAAGCTCAATAAAACAGGTGACGCAAAGGACAATACCATAACATTTTCACAGGCAGCAGCAGACGGGGAAATGTTAAGCGGCTCTACACTGTCTGTATTATTTGGACTGATTAAGAAAAAGTTTGCCGACATAGTAACGACACTTGCTGGAAAATTAAATACTGCAAATGTTGCGAATAATGACGTTACAACCGCTGCTGGATTTGCCTGGGATGCCCGGAGGGGTAAAGCAATTCGGGACGATCTTACAACCCTAAATAATAATTTAACTGCAAACATCTCCATTGTAATTAAAACATCAACTGATATGCTCACATCATTAACAACGCCAAACAATAACATAAGACGATTTGCGTATTTTGGTGTGATGCCGTCAGATATACCAGCAGCATTAGTGAGTCCGACATATGTCTATGCTGAATTACTGGGCATGAGCGGAGTACGCGTTATTAAGCTTACTAGTGTAAATGCCGGGGGAAGCGTAGAGCGCATAGACGGTTATATGCTTGGCACTGGAAGTTATTTATGGTCAAACAAATATTAAATAGCTATTTATACTATTACCCCAAAACCGCGTTTATCTGATAATTTACATTTGTTAAGGATGTAACTGCACTATATGACGCAACAATATTTTTAGCCGTGTTTAGTACTGCAAGTGCTTGCGTTGTCGGGGATTCATATAATCCATTACCTACGACTTTTGTTGCAATAGGAGTCGGAACACCGGATGGTAGCGTTAAGATTACCCCCTGATTTGCCACTGAACTGGTGATAAGTAAGTTTCCAATGAGTATTTTTGTCAACGGATTATACTTAAGCCATGACGCGCTGTTATATGTAACACCGCTTGGAATAGCTGTTGATAAATCAATTGATATCCACGGTAAATTATTATTTATAGAACAAATGTTTGTCAATAAACCAATCAACAAAGTCCCTTAAGGGACTTATTAATTATGAAAGGAAAACCTATGGAAAAAGTAAAATTAAGTAATGGAGCCATCCTGGAATTTAAAGAAATTCGGGATAACGGAAATCTGTCTATCACATTCGAGAACCAGAATTATATTGATTTAAGAATTCTGTTTGATAGTGAGGTAAATTTATCATCAATTGAAGTACTAACCGAGGGTGATGCAGTATGCGCTATCTACAATGGATATACGAAAACGGATAAGTATATTATCCAGGGAGAGAATGTAACGGTATATCTTATTAAACCAGATGATACCCAGCAGCAGATTGATGCCCTAAAAAAGCAGAATCAATACTTACAGGAAACTGTTGACACGTTAATCTTAGAGAGTTTGGAGGGGTAATATGTACATTACACTGTTAAGGCTTTATACAGAGGGGAAACTTAGTGAACAGGGTTTGCATAATGCGGTTACTAAGGAATGGATTACATCGGATCAAGCGCAGCAGATCATGTTAAGTAAACAGTAAATGGGATATCCTTACATCATTAATCAAAAGAAAGTAGGTAAAATTATATGAATAAAATAAAATCAGTTTTTGTGACTTTTTTTTCTGCTCTGGCTGGATGGTTGGGAATACTGGCTGTGCCGATGCTATTTTTAGTATTATGCAATTTAATCGACTACATAACGGGGCTTATGGCTGGGCCAAACAGAGGCGAAAAAATAAACAGCTACAAAGGATTCCGGGGTATAGCTAAAAAGATTTGTATGTGGCTCCTGGTAGGGGTAGGGGCTATGATAGACTGGATAATCATCTATGCAGGCGATACAATAGGGATAACAATACCAATTAACTTTTTAATCGCCTGTATCGTGGCGGTATGGTTGATCGCAAACGAAATTATATCTATACTTGAAAACATGGTGGATATCGGAGTTAAGATACCACCTTTTTTACTGCCGCTGGTCAAAAATATAAAAAAACAGGTTGAAGACAAAGCTACACTTAAGGAGGAATAATCATGAAAATAGCCCTTACAGTAGGACATAGCGTCCTTAAAAATGGAAACATCACCTCTGCTGATGGTACTAAATTCGGCGGGGTGAATGAGTACAAGTATAATAAGTCACTGGCTTCCTATGTTGAGAAATATTTAAGAGAGCTAGGGCATAAAGTAGATGTTATCATCTGCCCGGAAAAGCAATTCAGCGTGTCGACCGACGAAAAAGATTATAAGCTGAATATTGTAAATGACGGTACATACGATTTGGTTGTAGAGTTGCACCTTAATGCGGCAGCTACGGCTTCTGCAAAAGGTACAGAGGTACTTTATCTATCCGATGGCGGCAGAGTGTACGCAGAGCGGGTACAGGACAAATTAAAGACCTTATTTGATGATCGTGGCATAAAGCACCACGATAACCTATACATGCTTACCAAGACAAAGCCGACCGCAATCATGCTTGAGACATTTTTTTGCACCAACCCCAACGACTGTAAAGCAGGAGAAGATCAGGACAAGATCGGCAAGCTGATTGCCGAGGGAATCGCAAATAAGGCCGTAACCAGTCAACCGGCGCCAAAAGAAAATATTACCCGCAATTCATCCATAGATAATATAAAATGGCTTCAGGATAAGCTCAACAAGGCCTTAACTGATTGTACATACATCCCACTTAAGGTTGATGGTATATTTACCTCTAAAGTGCGGATTGCTGTATTAATGTATATGGAGACAAGAGGATGGAACCAGGACGGAAAAGACACAGGATGGATTGTCGGGCCGGGTATCAGGGACGCTTTAGCTAAAATGTAGTTAAATAAAATTGGAAAATGTGCAAATTATGTTGACTAATTTAATAAACATGGATATAATTGTATATGAGGGGAAAGGGCCGTTCAGTTATTTTAGGGATGGCCCTTTTTTATTTGATCAGGCATTCAGATGGCAGTATATCATCTCTAATCCCTTTAAAAACAGCCTGTCGAATAGAATCTCTTGTCCCAGGCATATACTCAACAGTACACACAGTATTCGGAAGCAACCATATAGCTGGGCCGTCTGTTATATTTGTACCAAACGGAGATTGTGAGACAGTCCGTAAGTTATATTGACTTATTAAATAATCCAGACGTACACCAAAGCTTACGCTACCTCTATATACAAGCTTATCACCATCATACTGACCCAATAATAAAACATTCATGGGCTTTTTACGGATATATCCACATATCACATAATCCTCGTCCTCCAGGCGTTTAAATTTAACCCAATCCCTGGTACGCTTATCTTGAAAGTACAGGCTGTCTTTTTTCTTGGCAACGACTCCCTCCAATTGTTTTGACTCGGCAGCCTGGAATAGTTCAATTCCATTATCCTCTATAAAGCGCGATACAGTAATATACTGATTTTCCACTATACAGCTATTTATGATGTTTTTACGTATTAATAACGGTTGATCCGTAAGGGCCTTATCGATATAATATAAAATATCGTAAGCTACAAAACAGGCGGGAAACTGGCTTGATGCTAATTGTATCTTAAAGTGATCTGATAACACATTGCGCCGTTGTACTTCGTAAAAATCTGGTACACCACTTTTCATGACTACCAGTTCCCCGTCCAATATACACCGATCCATGACTTGCTTATTTATATATGACAACTCCGGTAACTTTCGGGTAATAGATTTGTTTGTCATTGTCCGTAATTCAGTACTGTCCCGGTCAAGATAAGCAATACACCTGATACCGTCCAATTTTAGCTCATATATCCAATCGGGAGAGTTAAAAGGTTCCATCCTATCTTTTATTAACATCGGCTTTATATTTTTGACTTGAAATAAATCAGGCATGATTAATCCTTTTTTACGTTATTATTCCTTAGAAATAATCTATCCATTCATATAGAATTATTATTCATTGAGCATTTTAAGGATATAAGAATCATGATCTACAATCATTTTGTATGCTTTAATAAAGGTATGTACATGACACTGAATATGATATTTTTTATCACATGGATACCGATGCCACACGACAATCATAGTAGCTCTAGGTAAATCTTTTTTAAAGACCCTCCACCAATGACATGTATTTTTGGACTGAACTTCGATTATTCCATTTTCATATTTATAATAGGAAAAATAATCGGACTGAAATAAAGATATTTCTTGAATTGAGAACATAATAGACCCCTTAGAAAGATTTTAAAAGATATGTTATTAGAACAAACATATACTATCATAAAAATTAAACTCATTCAATAAAAATACCATATTATGTAAAGAAGTGATATTAAAAGATGTATTTAGTGTATAATATATACAGAACATATGTTTGCTAAATAATAATTTAGCAGCTACTAATGCTAATTTGGCTACTATTTCACATACCGGATTTTTGGAACCAGGTAATATAACCGATTTTAATTCCGCGACTACAGCCGGATTATATCGTGTGGCTTTGGAATTTGCAGCAGGCGCCCATCCGCCTTATGTTGCTACTGGGTCACCTGCATACGGACTATTAGAGGTTAAGGTGGCTCCGTTCACATCATGGATTTGGCAGATTTACCATGTAACAAATTCATCGGACAGATACATACGGCAAAAAACAAATGATGGAGCATGGACAGCTTGGGTTCTTAAATAGCTAATTAGTGCAGGGCCCATCCCGTATCATAGTTTTCGCCTGGCGAAATAGCCCTGGTTATAAAATTGTTTGTTCTTGCGATTACAAATTGCAAAGTAGCGATATCACTCCATACAAGTGACCATTTTATAAGGCCAAACGGTAATGAGCTATAGGTATCAGATGGAGCATAGCTAACTAAAATAATATCTCCACCTACATATCCTTGTGAGATTTTTTCTGCAATAGTGCCAAAAATCGTTCCAGATGTCAGATGAATGCGTGCATGGTATCCCATATTGTGATTTACAAAATTATTATTTAGAAAACATATGTTCTAAAAATATGAGATTGAGAATTAACTTTGAGTGTGATATGATAAAAACAAAAACAGGAGGGCAAAATCATGATAGATGCAGCAGCATATGTAAGATATAGCTCAGACAATCAGAGAGAAGAGTCGATAGAAGCTCAATTAAGAGCAATAAATGAATTTGCTCAAAGAAATGAATATAATATTGTAAAAATATATGCAGACGAGGCCTTATCCGCTACAACAGACAATAGACCGCAATTTCTACAGATGATAACGGATTCTAAGGCAGACATATTTAAAGCAGTGATCTGTCATAAATTAGATAGATTTGCTCGTAACAGATATGATTCTGCTTTCTATAAAAAAAGCCTTAAAGAGAACGGTGTAAGGCTTGTTTCTGTGCTTGAAAATTTCGACGATAGTCCAGAGTCCATCATATTAGAATCGGTACTGGAAGGAATGGCAGAATACTACTCGGCTAATTTGGCAAGGGAAGTAAAAAAAGGATTAAAGGAAAATGCACTTCAATGCAAGCATACAGGCGGGAAACCACCTTTCGGATATGACATTGATTTTGAAAAGAGATATATTATAAATAAGGAAGAAGCAGAAGCGGTAAAAAAAGTTTTTGAAATGGCAGCAGCAGGAGAAAAAAATATATGTAGCTGGCTTAATTCGAACGGATATAAAAATAAATATGGTGCTTTATTTAAATCTGTAGTAGTTTCGGACATGCTTAAAAACGAAAAATATAAAGGGATTTACGTATATAACCAGTTTAAGCGACAAAAGGTTAATGGAGTGACCAAGGATATTAAGCAACCCGACAATGAAATTATTAGAATAGTCGGCGGAGTACCAGCTATTGTAACGGAGGAACTTTGGGAGGCAGCAAATAAAATGCATGAGAAGACAAAAAGAGTAAGTCGTAACGAGAGAAGTATTACCTATTTGCTATCTGGGTTAATTTCATGCGGAGTTTGCGGTATGACATATGCAGGGGATAGGGCGCCGGAAAGAGGAAACAGGAAAGAAAGAGTAGTTTATAGGTGTATAGGAGAGAAGAAAAACAAAGTCTGCAAAAATAAAGCCATAAAGAAAGAATTAGCAGAGTTCATGGTAATTAATGAATTGGATAAATTGCTGTCAGAAGAGGGTATAGAGCAAATTATAGATACTGTTTATAAAGACATGGTTAAAAAAACTATGAACATGCCAAATGAGATAAAGAAACTAGAAACCAGGCTAACTCAGGCTGAAAAGGATATAAATAAATTGATTGATATGGCATTGGCTACGAATTTCAACGATTCTATTAAAAATAAAATGGAGCAGATAGAGATACAAAAAGCCGACTATAATAAAAGAATTGAATATCTGAAAGAAGAGCTAGGAAAAACAATAATACCACCAAAGGAATTTATGCGAGAGCTGTTAAAAAATGATATACACATAAAAGAAAAAGATCTTGATGAACAAAAACGCATCATCAAGACCTATATTCAAAAAGTACTTATCTACCCCGACCATGTAGAAATCTACACGGACAGGGGCGTCAATAGTGGAGCTGAGGGGAATCGAACCCCTGTCCGAAAGCCCATTCATTGCAGCATCTCCCATTACAGTCAATCATTTGACATTCCCTCCATCAGGCGCCGGTTGACAGGCTCATGACTTTAGTAGCTTCATAAGTTCTTTTATCTTCTCAAAGCTTTAAAGACAAAGTGCCCTACTAATTTGATGCCGAGGTCTTAAGCCGTAGGTTGCTTAAGTTCGACAGCTGCCATTAGGCAGCGTACGCTAAATTATCGTCTGCGTTTAATTTTATTTCTAAGTTGGTGACGCGGTCCTAGTCCGCGAATGGCTTCCGCAACTTCAAAACCCCCGTCGAAACCAGTACAACCCCCTAATAATATAAATCATTATGGTTGTTTATTTCTGTATAAGGGAATCATAATAGACAGAAATAAATTGGTTTGCAGACGTTTCATGAATCACACAAGGATATTATATCCCATATATGTGTTCAAAATGTGTCCCTATATAAATAAATTTTAAATAATTATAATAACGACATAGAATATTATATAGGATAATTAAGTAATATGCAATCATAATCTATTGGAAATTTTGTAAAGTTGGGATTTTATTTTCAGGCATTTAGTGTTACAATAGTATTGTTTTCACGGCCTTAACAAGCATGAGGTATCGGATTTGCAATTGATAACATAATTATATTTCATTAGCAGCGATAGGACGAAACAGCGGTGTTATACCCAAAATTAAGACTGGCCGGAAGCCGGACAGGCTTACCTAAACCGCAGCCCAAATAAAATGCAAGAACAAAGGGAGGTTTTTATGAGGACAATAAAGTGGGGAATTATCGGTACCGGAGGTATTTCGGCAACCTTTGCCAAAACCCTGAACCAAATGGAATGTACCGAATTAGCCGCCGCAGCATCCAGAAATGAAAATAAAGCAAGGGAATTTGCGGATAAATTCGGCATTAAAAAAGCATACGGAAGTTATGAAGAGCTGGTAAAAGATCCGGAAATAGATGTAATTTATATCGGTACGCCGCATACGGAACACAGGCCCAATGCGGAACTATGTATCTTAAACGGTAAGTCTGTATTATGTGAAAAACCCTTTACCCTCAATAGTAAAGAAGCAAAGTACTTAATGGAACTGGCAAAAGAACATAATGTTTTCTTAATGGAAGCCATGTGGACCAAATTTCTGCCGGTAACAAAAAAGGTAAAAGAATGGCTGGCTCAGGGAAGGATCGGCACGGTGAAAAAGCTTCAGGCAAGCTTTGGATTCACAGTGCCTTATAATGAATCCAACCGTTTATATAATTTTGATCTGGCAGGCGGTGCTTTATTAGATGCAGGGGTTTATCCCATAACTTATGTGCTTTATTTAATGGATAAATTACCGGTTCAGGTAGTGTCAACAGGTATATTTTTAGACAACGGAGTGGATGAACAGAACTGTGTTTTATTTAAGTTTGATAACCATGTAATTGCGACAGCCAGTTCGGCAATCAATGCTCAAATCGGCCAGGATGCGGTAATAATCGGAGACGAGGGTAGGATTGTTGTACCTAGCTTTTTGATGGCGAACAAAGCTTATCTTTATGACCGGGAAGGCAGGGAAGCTGAAGTTTTTGAAGAAGAAGCAAGAATTACCGGTTATGAATTTGAAGCTTATGATGTGAATGATTGTATCCGGAACGGTAAGATTGAAAGCTCAATAAATCCCCTTCAAAATACTTTGGAGGTTATGCAGGTCATGGATGGCATAAGAGAGGAATGGGGCTTAAAATACAAGCAGGAGCTTGAGTAAGGACGACCGAGAATACGCTATTTATCGGGTGTTTATTTTTAAGGTAGTAAGAAAAGCGGTATAATGGATACAATAAATTATAGACAGCTTTTGAAAATGGAAGAATAACAGTCATTAAGAACAGGAGAAATAGTATCTCAGGATAGCCTGGGATATCAATTGGTAAAAGACTAAAAACTATAAAATGAAAGGTTGCCACAATGTAATCCTTTCACAATGTGAAACAAGCTGAATAACTTGAAACAAGCTGAATAACTTGAAAAAAGCTGCACAACTTGAAAACAAGCTGCACAACTTGAAAACAAGCTGCACAATGTGAGACAAGCAGCACAATGTGAGACAAGCTGCACAATGTGAAATGAGCTTCCATATTATTCTGTGGCAGTATCTCAGGCCGGCCTGAGATATGTAATGGTGTTAAAATGAAAAAATCAGTAATCTTAATTCTTATATTAGCAATTACAATGACATTATTAATGGGATGTTCCAAAAAGTCCGACCAGTTTTCGGAACCCAAAAAGGGAGAGACCGTAGCAGAGATTGTAATAGAGGGCTATGGCTCCATCTTTGTAAAGTTCTTTAAAGAATCTGCTCCAAAAGCAGTAGAAAATTTTATTACCCATGCAAAAGAAGGTTATTATGATGGACTTACCTTTCACAGAGTCATAAATGACTTTATGATCCAGGGCGGAGATCCGGACGGAGTCGGTACCGGTGGTGAG
Source organism: Bacillota bacterium (assembly GCA_023443925.1). The sequence continues at coordinate 45,560 of JAEZSL010000314.1, forward strand.
AGTATCTGGGGTAAAAGCTTTGAAGATGAGTTTACTGAGAATCTGCAGCCTTACCGCGGTGCGTTATGTATGGCTAATTCAGGACCCAACACCAACGGCAGCCAGTTCTTTATAGTACAGGCAAAAGAAAATTATGATAAGGATACCTTATCCTTTTTAGAACAGCAATACGGTGTTAAATTTAATGAAGATGCAATCGCAAAGTATGCAGAAAAAGGCGGAACACCATGGCTTTACCGTCTGCACACAGTTTTCGGACAGGTATATGAAGGACTTGATGTACTGGACGCTGTTGCAGCCACAGCGGTTAAAGATGCCAATGCCAATGATTACAGGCCGGTAAAGGATGTAATCATTGAAAAGATAAATATTTCAGAATATAAAAAGTAAATAATTAGTTCGTAAGTATCATCCGCAGTTCAAAATCTCAAGAAAAACCGGTATAAACATTTATCAGTTTTTTGCCAGCCGGTTTTGACTGCGGATGTAGTTTTTAGATGTACAGATAAAAACAGTCTTTACATTCATAAAAAGGAGATATAAATATTCATATATAGCAATCTTTAATATTCATATAAAATAATAAAATGGATGGCAGCCTGATAGACCGCAGATAAAAATCATATTCAGAACATAAAACAGAACATACTTTTTTCATAAATAATTGTTATAATATAACTGAATACTAAAATGTTGACATAACTGAGTATGTAAGAGAGGCTGCGATACAGGGTTATACCATTCGTTTTGCAGTACGAGAAATTAATTGAACGGAGGCATGTTATGGATAAGTTAAAAGTACTTGTTGTTGACGATGAAAGCAGAATGAGAAAACTGGTAAAGGATTTTTTGAGCAGAAAAAATTTTGAGGTACTGGAAGCCGAGAATGGAGAACAGGCCGTAGATATTTTTTTTGAAAGCAAGGAGATTGCTTTAATTATTCTGGATGTTATGATGCCGAAGATGGATGGCTGGCAGGTTTGCCGGGAAATCAGACAATATTCAAAAGTACCAATTATCATGTTAACCGCAAAAAGTGATGAAAAGGATGAACTGCTTGGGTTTGAATTAGGTGTTGATGAATACATATCAAAACCTTTCAGTCCCAAGATACTGGTTGCCCGGGTGGAAGCAATCTTAAGAAGGTCTAACGCATTAGAGGAAGATGTCGTCAATGTGGGAGGTATTCTTCTTGATAAAGCCGCTCATCAGGTTAAGATAGACGGGCAGAATATTGATCTTAGTTTTAAAGAGTTTGAACTTTTATCGTATTTTATTGTGAACCAGGGAGTTGCTCTTTCCAGAGAAAGAATATTAAATAATGTCTGGAATTACGATTATTTCGGAGATGCCAGAACCATTGACACCCATGTGAAAAAATTAAGAAGCAAAATGGGTCCTAAGGGAGATTTTATCAAGACCATCTGGGGCATGGGTTATAAATTTGAGGTGGAAGAATGAAAAGCAAGGTAAGGAATTTAATGGCCGGATGTTCAATACGGTTTAAGCTGACTATGACCCTGATGGGCATTATCATAATAATTATATTCAGCCTATGGTTTATTAACCGGACATTTCTGGCAGATTATTACCTTCAAAGTAAAATTGACTCGCTGGGGAAGACTTACGAGGAAATTAATAATACATTTAAAGAGAGCAAAGACCAGTCTGCCGATTCCAGCCAGATAACATTGAAGCTGGAGAGGCTGGTGGAAAACCGAAATGTCAGTGTCTATATCATAACTGCCTCAGACCGGTGGTTTAACGTATTTGAATGGGCACCTACAAAGGATGATAACGGTAATTATAATGAACGTTATGAACAGATCCGGCGGATAGCAAAGGACTATCTTTTTGAAACTAACCCGGGCGGCAGAACAAAAGACCGGCTTGAGCATACAGACAGTTATGATATATACAGCAATTTTGATTCCCGGATTGAATCCAGGTATGTAGATTTAATTGGTGATTTGATAGACGAGAATACTATACTAATCAGAACGAATCTGGAGAGTATGAAGGAAAGTGTGGAAACAGCCAATAAACTGCTTGCTTATGTAGGTTTCATCTCGGTTCTTATTGCATCAGCAATTATGTTCTATGTCAGCCGCAGATTTACAAAACCCATACTGGAACTGGCTGATATATCCAAAAAAATGAGTGACCTGAATTTTGAAATTAAGTATCCGGTTACAACCAATGATGAAATTGGTGAATTGGGCGGAAGCATCAATATATTATCTGAGAAACTGGAAAAAACTTTTACCGAATTAAAGAATGCCAATAATGAACTGTTAACGGATATACAGAATAAGATACAGATAGACGAGATGCGAAAAGACTTTCTCTCTAACGTAACCCATGAATTAAAGACTCCTATAGCCTTAATCCAGGGGTATGCGGAAGGGTTAAGCGATAATATTAATGAAGACGCCGACAGCAGGGAATTCTACTGTGAAGTAATTATTGACGAAGCAAAAAAAATGAATCAGATGGTTAAAAAGCTGTTGTCTTTAAATCAGATTGAATCTGGCAGTAATCAGGTGAATATAGAGCGTTTTGACCTTGTGGCGTTAATAAGGTCTGTCCTGAGTTCTTCCGAAATATTGTTCCATCAAAAAGAAGTACTTCTGCACTTTGAGCAAACGGAACCGGTCTATGTCTGGTCGGATGAATATATGACAGAAGAAGTGGTAACTAACTATATCAGCAATGCACTAAATCACGTGGACGGGGCTAAGATTATAGAAATCAAGCTGATTCAGCATGATGGTGTGGTTCGGGTTGCAGTGTTTAATACAGGTGCAAACATCCCGGAGGAAGATATTGAAAATATCTGGATTAAATTTTATAAAGTAGATAAAGCCAGAACCAGAGAGTATGGCGGCAGCGGTATCGGGCTGTCCATAGTAAGAGCCATTATGACCTCCTTAAACCAGAAATACGGTGTCATTAATCACGATACCGGTGTTGAGTTTTGGTTTGAACTGGATGCTAAAAATAATTAAAACGTCCCAATAAATTGACGAGGTTTACATTAAGTTTGTTTTAAAAATGAGAAATATTTCACAGATTGTAAGATTATGATTGCCGATTTATACAATTAGTGGTATTATGTAGGTGAATTATAAGATTTCTACAGGAGGATAAAGAATGAGAAAGCTACTCTTTTTATTGATCACAATCTGTGGAGTGGTATTAACAGGCTGTGCCCAGCTGATAGATTTGACAGAGAATGAAAGTGATGTTTTAGCAGAATATATGGCCGGTACCATGTTAAGACATGCTGAAAACTATGAGGAAGCTCTAATCTATCCGGAGGAGACAACAGAGGAAAAGGAAGCTGCTATAGCTCCTGACATGGCCGAAACTGCCTCCGAAACCGATCTTGAATCCCACAATATAACCGGTCAGTCTCAGAATAATAAAGCAGTTCAATCATCAGAGAATAATAAAACTGTTGCTCAGTCATCAGAGAATAATAAAGCGGTTGCTCAGAATCTTTCCGTACAGTCACAGTATGGCACTATTGTGAGTCTTGCCAATATGTTTAAGGGTATATTTAAGAATTCCTTAAGTATTACTTATCAGAATTATAAAGCCTATGACAGTTATCCCGATGAAAATGAGCTCTTTACCATAGAACCTGCAGAAGGTAAAAAATTGATCGCTTTTACTTTCAATGTGAAAAACATAACAAAGAAAACCCAAAAACTGGATTTATTGAAATATAATATTTCTTATCAGCTAACAGATAATAATAGCAGTGTGTATTATCCAATGATGACTCTGCTTGCCAATGATATTCAATATATAAATCTCGGAATTGATGCGGGAAAGACCAGGAAAGCCGTAATTTTATTTGAATTGCCGGAGAAGGTTGATATGTCACATCTGCTGCTTACTTTAACATATGAGGATAAAACTACTTTTTTAGATATAAGCCAATAATATTTCCAAAGGAGTCAAACGATGATTTATGTAGAGAAAAAGAGGACGAAATTCCTTGCACTGCCGTTTTGTTTTACTACTTATACAGTTTCCGATGAAAAGATATCCATTACCAGTGGATTTCTTAGTATAACTGTGGATGAGGCATATATGTACAAAGTACAGGATGTGAAACTGACGAGAAGCTTTATGGAACGGATCTTTAAGCTTGGTACAGTGACTTGCTATACCGGTGATACTACACATCCGGAACTGCAATTATTACATATCAAGAATGCAGGTGTAATAAAAGACTTTCTTATGAATGCTTCGGAAGAAGCAAGAAGAAAAAGAAGAACCATGCATACTATGGATATTGATAATTCTGAAATAGAAGATATTTAATAGGGATGGATTAGTAAGTTGTATTACTAAGGACGAGTCAGATGCCAGCAATTTGACTTGTCCTTTCTTATCGCCTGGGAAAATTCGCAGGCCAGGCTCTTTCTTAAGTAAGAGAAAAGCGATAAATGAAATTCATTTACCGCTTGCTCAATTTATATTAATATGGGGGAGGAGAGAGAGTGAAGCATAATTTCACTTTCATAAGTTAATTATAATTTTAAATTGTGAGTAAAGTATGAAGATAATAAAGATATTTTGTTAACATTTTTGTTCATATTTTCTAAAATCTTCCGATTATCCTCGAATAGAAATCCCAAGAGGCTTGATTTGGGCGGTTGGTATAATATTGAGCCAGAAATGAATGGAAATATTCTGCGGATTTTATAATCAGGGAATGGAGTGTACCGGGCAATGAATTACAAATTATTAGTAGATACGGCAATGTTAGCCGGCGAAATTATGCTGATTGGCGGCGCGGAAACCTATCGTGTAGAAGATACCATGTGCAGAATATTAAAGATATCTGGACTGGAAAAGACAGAAACCTTTGTCACGCCTACCGGTATTTTTTTAACGTTAGGAGATTCCAACATCGACTCCATAACCGTGGTCAAAAGGGTAGATAACAGAATCACGAATATTTCTAATATATATGAAGCGAATAACGTATCAAGAGATCTGTGTGACGGCCGGATTACCCTGGAAGAAGCCTATTCAGCTTTAAAAAACATTAAGCTTAAAAAGCAATACGGGAGAATCACTAATTATTTCTGTACCATGATAGCAGCGTTGTCTTTTACAATCTTACTTGGCGGTGATTGGTTTAATAGTTTAATTGCAGGTTTAAACGGCGGTTTAATTGTTATAGTTCTTATAATTACCTGGAAAGTTAAGATAAATAACTTCATTAAAAATTTGATGTCATCTATTCTGATTGCCTTTAACAGTATGATTTTCCTTCATTATTTTGGGACGGCTATATCTCTGGATACCCTAATCGGCGGTTCCGTCATGCCGTTGCTGCCCGGTGTGGCAATTACCAATGCAATCCGGGATACCTTGCAGGGGGATTATATGTCCGGAGGTGCAAGAGCCATTGAAGCTTTTGTGTCTGCGACTTCCATTGCGGCAGGCATTGGTATCGGGATTGCATTCTATTCCCTTATGGCAGGAGGTATCGTACTATGATTTTGATTCAGGTCATCGGAACCTTTGCTGCGGTCATGTCGGTAGCAATTACACTTGGAGTTCCGAAGAAATTCTTATGGTATGCCGGTTTGGTAGGAGCTGTGGGCTGGCTGGTATATCTGCTCCTTGGTGCGGCAGGAGCCTCTACGGTAGCCAGTATGTTTGTAGCAGCTCTGGCGGTAGCCATGATTTCTCATATTTTTGCAAGGATAAAGAAAACGCCGGTTACGTTATTTTTAATTGCCGGTATCCTTCCCCTGGTTCCCGGGGTGGGAATGTACCGCATTGTTTATAATCTGATTACCAGTAATAACTCTCTGGCAGGATATTATTTCAGTGAAACGATGCAGATTGCAGGCATGATTGCCCTGGCCATATTTATTATGGATACCTTATTCCGGATATTCCAGAAGAATTAGTTTAAAGAATTGGATTTCACTTCGAAAAAGGCGGAAAATTTAAGCATTCTTAAGTCTTGTCTTGCAATTGACACGTAATAAAGGTAAAATAATTATATGCTTCAAAAGTCGGATTACGCATATACGAGGCAGTAAAACATAACGAGGATATTTCGGAAGGAATTCCGGAATGTATAGGAGCTAATATGAGAATAGGACTTTTAAGACACTTTAAAGTAAACTGCCCCCATAAAAAAATGATGACATCTAAGGAGTTCAGGGAGTGGTCGGATTGTTACGAGACTTCAAAGGTAATAAAAAAACAGGTTGAAATGTATGGTATTGAATGGGATATCTGTTATGTCAGTGATTTACCCAGAGCAATCACCACCGCAAAAGAAGTATATAGCGGAAATTTGATTATTGATAAATTATTAAGGGAAGTCGACAATGCTCCTTTTATACATTCCGAGAGACTGCGCCTGCCCTTTGAGGTTTGGCATATATGCGGCAGACTGGCCTGGTATTTTAAATCGAAAAGCCAGCCGGAATCAGTCATTGGCACCAGAAAGAGAATTAATGCTTTTCTGGACCGGATTGATTGGTCAAAAGAGAATATACTGATTGTGTTTCATGGTTTTATGCTCTTTAACTTTCAGAGAGAACTTAGGAAACGGGGTTTTACCGGAGAAAAAGTCAAGATTGTAAAGAACGGGGTACTCTATCAGTATATACAGGAAGAACTTGAGTATGAAGTGAAAAACAGCAGGATTTAATCCGTTTTAGAACATACGGACAGTAAATGTTGAAGGAAAGGTATGTTCAATGATTGATTTGGGTCCGTCAATGTGGACATAGGTATCAAAATGAGGATAACAATTATTGGCGTAGGAAAAATAAAAGAAAAATATTTTAGCTCGGCAATTGATGAATATACAAAACGTTTAAGCCGTTACTGCAAGTTAGAAATTATCGAGGTAACGGATGAAAAAACACCGGACCAGGCAAGTGAAGCAGAAGAAAACCAGATAAAAAAAGCAGAAGGCGCCAGGATACTAAAGTACATAAAAGACGGAACCTATACCATAGCTCTTGCCATTGAAGGAACCATGCTTTCCTCAACAGAGATGGCAGATAAGTTAGAACAGCTGGGAGTAAACGGAACCAGTCATATTACCTTTATCATCGGTGGCTCCTTAGGACTAAGCCATGAGATCATGGAACGGGCGGACTATAAGATGAGTTTTTCTAAAATGACATTTCCTCATCAGCTAATGCGGGTTGTTTTATTAGAACAGATTTACCGGGCATATCGGATTAATTCAGGTGAGCCATACCATAAATGATTATTAGCACATTCATACGGCATAAATCGCGAAAGGCAGGGAATTACGGTGCATATATATTTAATAAGACATGGATGGCAGAACACGTCTTTATGCAATGAAGATGTCGGTCTGACCGAAGAGGGGTTTATGCAGGCAGATTTACTGGGGAAAAGGCTGGAAAGCTATGAAATTGATGCAGTATACTCCAGTCAATTAATCCGGGCAGTGCAAACTGCCGAGGTAATAAATCTGTATATACGAAAGAATCATTATATTAGGGAAAATATTGCGGAAATATCCTTCGGAGATTTGGAAGGAAAAACCAACGAATATATTAACGAACATTTTGCAGAGTTTAAATCCGAACAGATGAAATTAGAAGAAGATATCCCATATCCTGGCGGTGAATGCGGCCTTGATGTATTTCAAAGAGCCATATTTACAATCAATGAAATAATTAAGACGGATAATAAAAAAGTGGCGGTTGTAACCCATGGAGGAGTTATCCGGGCCTTACTGGCCGGCTTAATGGGATTTAATATGGAAAAGAAGCAGCTGTTTGGCTATTCCCTGGAAAACAGCAGCATTACGGAGTTGGTATATGATGAGAACTATAACCGGTTTTATCTCCAGCGTTTTAATGATTTTTCCCATCTGGAAACCAGACCGGAGCTAATGAGAATCAACTGGTAGATGAATCATTATCAATTTAATAAATAGATCATAATTAAAATCAAAAACAGAAGGCATCGAACTGCTTTCTGTTTTTTATATACAAACAATAATTTTCCCTGCGAATATAATTATTCTGCAAACATATTTTCTCTGACAAAAAAGGTTAACAAAAAAATCAAGAAAATACGTGCTCCATAAAAATCCTGATACCGATAATAATCAAAATACAACCACCAAAAATCTCCGCTTTTTCTTTTAAGAAGCGGTCGAACTTTTTACCCAGGAAAGTACCAAAGAGGCTGAATAAAAATGTAATGATTCCGATAATGGCCACTGCCACGAATATATTCGTCCTCATTACTGCAAAACTAATACCAAGTGCCAGGGCATCTACACTGGTAGCAACTCCCTGTGCCAGGAGAATTTTTAAGGTAAAGTCCTCCGTCATGCAGGTGTTGTCTGGATTCCTGTAAGCTTTAATTCCTTCCAGTATCATATTGCCGCCGATAGCGCTTAATAGCAAAAGCGCAATCCAATGATCTAAGAATGCGATAGTTTCATAAAAAGCACTGCCGATATAATACCCGATAAGGGGCATAGCGGCCTGGAATGCTCCAAAGGTAAAAGCGGTCAGGTAAGCGTCCTTACGCCTGAACTTTTCATAACACAGGCCATTGGTGACAGATACGGCAAAAGCATCCATTGCTACGCCGAAAGCAAGAATCAGAATTATAACAATCCCCATGGAGGACCCTCCCATAGCAGCCAGTTTAATTAATCAACAATTTATAGTATGATATTTATTCATTGAAATAATACAATAAGCAATTTCATTTCTTTCGTATATAGTCTGTATGCAGTAAGGTTCTTTTATATACCCTGATTTAACTTAGGGCATTTCTCTGATTTAAAATCCATTTATCACGGTCAAGGGGATTGACGCCTCTGCGCTTTGCGATGGAGCCTAATTCCAAGGGGCATTCCCGATAACCGTAAAACCGGGTACTTAATATACCTCTTCCGCCCGTTAAGGATGCCAGGCGGATTGAATAGTCCAGAGAAGCAGCAACCGGCACCAGGGCTTTTATATAGCAGGAACCGGAGGTAATGACGGGTGAATCAAATTGTCCCCGCATGGTAATTAAATCTCCGATAATTTTACCGGCATATTCTTCCGACGCAATAATGGTTAATGTTTGCATAGGCTCTAAAAGGGATGTACCGGTGTTGCGGAGTGCATCCATAACAGCCAGGGGAGCTGCCAGGAAGAAATCCATGGGATGAGTATGAACAATATGATGTTCCCCATCGGTCAATGTTACTTTCAGGTCAGTTACCTCCCAGTTGTACATCCCCTGTTTTAAGGCCCGTGGAACGGCAGTGGCAACATGGTTCTGATATCGGTAGAACATCTTGTCATTTGGTACCTTGGATTCAAAGGAGTAGCCGCAGCCTCTTGGCATCGGTTCAATTTCCAGATGTATAATAGCCCAGCAGGGCTTTGGCATAGTATAATATTCACTGCCGCGGCCAGCTTTTAAAGGACTTTCTTTATAAATTACCGAGGGTTTTGTAAAGGAGATATTAAGGTTATACCTTTCTTTTACCACCGCTATTAAAATTTCAAGCTGAATTGTACCGGTTATGGAGATTAATATTTCGCTGTCTTCCGGAATATATTCCATGTCCAGCTGGGGATCTTCAGCGGATAATTCTTCAAATGCCTGCATTACCTTAGGAAGTGCTTCCTTAGATTCGGGTATAACGCTTACCTTTAACAAGGGGACCGTTATCTGGTATCCTGATTTTTCTGTTACTTCTCCGATAATATCTGAAATTCTGGCATTGGAAAGACCGCACAATGCTACAATATCACCTTTTCCAGCTTCGCCTACGTCTATATATTTTGAACCGAAATATCTGCGGATCTGGGTGATTTTATTTACAGAGTCACGTCCCGGAAATTGAATGGTATCCCGGTTGCGGATCGTACCTCCAAAAAGCCGCACATGAGCGATCCGGCCCATACCTTTATCATGGGATACTTTATATACAATGCCGGATAATGTATTATCAGACCTGTTTTTAGAAGGCGAAATATATTTTATTAAGAATTGATACAAATCCTGAATTCCAACGTCAAAACTTCCGCTGCCGCAGAGTATGGGTAGAACAGCTCCTTTGTTTATATAATCATTTAATTTTTCCGTCAGAGTTTCCGCAGCTACCGTATTTTCGGATAAATATGCCTCCATGATTCCTTCATCAATATCGGCAAGGGACAAGGTCAGAGCTTCTATGTCTTTCACCGTTTCACTGTCCGCAGTTTGTTTCACGGACTGAAGAGGAGAGAGGAGTTCTGAACAGCAGGTCTTTTCCCCTTCATTTTTTATTTTTGAACAAAGAATTATAGAATCCGTAAACTTTTCCCGTATCTGTTTTATAACATTTTCAATATTGCTGCCGGTACGATCTATTTTATTAATAAATAAAATAACGTTAGTATGGGTTGCCCTTAAAGCCTCAAAAAGTATTTCTGTCTGAGACTGAATTCCTTCCACGGCAGAGATAACCAGAATAGCGGCGTCCAGAATAGATAAGGCACGCTCTACTTCTGCTACAAAATCTATGTGGCCTGGTGTATCTATAATATTGATCTGTTTTTCGGGTGTATTAATATATACGCAGGAGGATTGCACGGAAATACCCCTTGCACGTTCAATTTCCATAAAATCTGTCTGGGAAGTACCGTCATCTACACTTCCTGCGGTTCTTAATACGCCGCCGTGATATAATAAATGTTCGGTAATTGTTGTTTTGCCTGCATCTACGTGTGCTACAATCCCTATATTGATTATTTCCATTATTCTGTTACCTTCCCGTTTTGTTAGTATTAGTACCTCTATATTATAAATCCATAGGATAGACAAGACAATGTTTTATCATATTAAATTCATGTTCTATGGTAAGTGATTTATAGCAGCAGCATAATTAACCGGACCGGACTCTGGGTGCTGCTTATGTTAATAGATTCGCGGGTGCTGCGTTAAATACTATAATTTTTTATAAAAAGATAACATGGGATTGAAAATTATGACGGAAGTGATACAATTAATTGGGTTTGACAGAATATTTGACAGAAAGGATTACATAATGTTACGGAACATAAATAACTGGCTTAAAAAAGAGAGGGTGTTAGCCATATCAACAGCGTTTGCTCTGTTGACGATGATCTTTGTAAGACCCTCCACAGATTACATCGAGTACATTGATTTCCGTGTTTTAGCCCTGCTGTTTTCTCTCATGGCGGTAGTAGCCGGTATAAGCGGGCAGGGAGTATTTTTGTTACTATCGGAGAAATTATTTGACAAGGTCAAAACCGTCAGGGGCATGTGTAATATACTAATTACAGCGTGTTTCCTGTCGTCCATGTGGATAACAAACGATGTTGCAATTATTACCTTTGTTCCTTTTGCAGTTTTAATGCTGAAACAGTCGGGACAGGAAAAATATATGATTTATGTAATTATCATGCAGACCATTGCGGCTAATCTGGGTAGTATGCTCACACCGGTAGGGAATCCGCAGAATCTTTATTTATATTCCTTTTATCACCTGGCAGAAATTAATTTTTTAAAGATAACAGTACCACTGGTTTTAGCTTCCTTCATTCTGCTAAATCTTATTAATCTTTTTATTAAAAAAGAACCGGTTAAATTAGCAGCTGGTCCAGGCATAGGTGAATCAGTAAATGGACAGAATCCCGAAACCGTATACAATGTAATGAGTATGGAAACCGACAAAGTCATTTGTTCGGGAAATAGAATACAGATAGCGGTATATTTCTCCTTATTTATATTATGCCTTTTAGCAGTACTGCATCTGGTCGATTACCGGATCGTACTGGCAGTTGTAATCCTTGTAATTGGAGCAATGGACAAGCAGGTATTGAAAAAAGTGGATTATTCTCTGCTGCTGACCTTTATAAGCTTCTTTATTTTTTCAGGCAATCTGGGGATTATCAAAGTGGTTCACCAGGTTATTTCGGATATGGTTATATCCAGAGAAGCAGCGGCAGCCATCCTTTTAAGCCAGGTAATCAGTAATGTACCGGCAGCAGTACTCTTATCCAATTTCACTTCCGACGCCGGCAGTTTAATTGTGGGAACCAATCTGGGAGGCCTTGGAACTATCATAGCATCTCTGGCCAGTCTGATCTCTTTTCGGATTTATCTGAAAACAGAAAAACCTCGTGGCCTTAAGTTTCTGGGGTTCTTTACCGCTGCAAATGTTGGGATGCTGTCAATTTTGGTTGTCATTCATTACTTTGTACTATAATAACCACAATGAACAATCTCATCGAAGGGGATACGGTAACCGTTGATCACGTTAAGGCCAAAAAGATTTCCGCAGACAAGATAAGCATTGGAGATAACTGTGAGATTGAATGTGCTGAATATAAATCCGATTTACAGATCTCACCCTCTGCTCTTGTTAAGAATAAAATACGCTTGTAATATAAGTGTCATGTTTTTGGCTGTTTATTTTACGATCTTTTAAAGAAGATGCAAAGTATCTATACATTTTCTAAAGCTGACGCATATAATATCAAAAAGCTATTTTTACTTATTGTTATATCAGCTGTGTTTCAGACAGCATACCTTATATCAAATAGTATGATTTCTTCCACTAAAATCATGGTTTTCATGTATACCGGCAGCTTAAAGCTTGCCTGAAATTTAAGCAGCGTTCCGGAGAGAGTAATACAAGTAAAGGACTACGGAGATTTGCAGGAAGTCACACTGAATTTAACATATTAATTAAGTACCACAGAAGTCATGAATTACTTATAGCTGTGAATATTTCATTTTATAAAATCCCTGGGTTCTTATACCGGAGATGAGAGATACATTCTATGAGAAACTGATTGGCGGCCATATGGCTATTTATATATCACAGCGGCACCCATCAGAAGCTTGTGAACCTAAACGGTAAATATGCGCAGTTGTATAAACACGCGCAGCATTTTGCTTGATGAAAGGAGTTAAACATGGCAAAAAATGCAGTTGGTACAAAAGGATATGTAAAGGTTAAGAAACGTAAAAAGAGAAGACTTCTTAAGTATCTTATCGCTTACGCCGCAATTCGCACAACGGTTAAAACAGCAGGTAAACTTATTGATAAATATAACGAAGGCCCAGAAATTGCAGAGGATAGTGATGTGTTAAATTACTCCGTGGCATTTAACGGTAAGGAAGTTAAATTAGATCATGAACCCTTTAATGGCGCTACGATTAATACGATCTGCAGCGGCTTAAAACTGGATTTGAGTAATGCAATTATTGAAGATGATGTAAACATCTTTTGCAAAAGCACCTTAAGCGGTATCAGCCTTATTGTTCCTGAAAATGTAAAAGTAGATATCTCCTCCGATTCGAAATTAAGTGCTGTAGCCAATAATGTACCTGGTATTAATGACGATACGGTTCCTACCATCCACATTCACTCTGAGAATCTTTTGTCAGGAATCGACATAAAGGTAAAAAAGGCAAGCGTTTTCAAAACAAAAACTTTTGACGAGGAGATAGAACCAGAAACCATTGATATTGAATAATAAATCATCAAACGAAATAAAGTTGCATTAAAAGTAAAAAGACTCTTGAAATTTTTCATGAACGTGGTACAATACTAAGCATTAATATAAATAATATTTTATAAATATGAATTTAGGAGGAACTTATTTATGAAGAAGTTATTATGTTCAATGCTT
>JAEZSL010000353.1 GCA_023443925.1 Bacillota bacterium
ACACCGCATCTTGCGGCTATGGGGTAGATTACCTTATGTTTTTTTGCATATTCATTTAATCCGGAAGCATCCGTATTCAGCAGAACAGCCATCTGGTCGATAAATGCACCGGTTCCGCCGGCGCAGCTGTTGTTCATCCGCTGTTCCGTTCCATTCTTCAAATAAGTAATTTTGGCATCCTCTCCGCCAAGTTCAATTACCACATCCGCTTGGGGTATCAGGGTTTCCACCGCTTTTGTGCAGGCAATGACTTCCTGCTCAAAATTCAGGTTCAGCCACTTTGCCACCGATAAGCCCCCGGAGCCGGTAATATTTATATCACAGGAAATGTCCCCAAGTTTACCATAACAGGAACCCATTATATTGATTATGGTGCTTTTAATGTCGGATAAATGTCTTCTGTAGTCACTATATATTAATTGCTTTTTATCATTAAGTACTGCTATTTTTACTGTGGTGGATCCTATATCCAGTCCTATTTTATAATTACCCATTAATTCTGATTCTCCTGTACCAAAATATTTTGAAACAGAACAATATCAATGAAAATACGTTTATCATGATTATGCCTGTCCGGATATTTAAGATATCTCATACTTATTTATTATGTACAGGAAAACCGGAATCATTCAGTACCGTTAAAAAATCACTTTAGGCTGCGCATGCTTCGCATATAATAAAACATATATTGCTGCACAATCCCTGCATAGCCGCTGTATAATTCCAGATTAAAGTTATCGTGGTATATTTCTTTTAGTATCCGGGCAATCCATACATCAATAGGAAATGCCTCGATATGATGCAGTCCGTACAAAGAGACACAGTTGGCTACTTTAATACCCACTCCGGACAGACTCAATAACTGACTGAGAGCCTCTTCCCTGTCCAGCTGCTTTAACTGACCTAAATTAATGTCGCCCTGGGAAACGGCACGTGCTGTATTCAGTACATATTCGTCCCGGTAGCCAAGTCCCGCCTGTCTTAAATCATTCCGCTGTGCTCCGGCCAGCTTTTCCGGCGAGGGAAAGGTATAAAATATCTGATTCGGAAACCGTCGGTCGGTTATTTTCTCACCGTAAAGCCTGCACAGCTGTTCAATACAATTTTTGATTGCCGGTATATTTTTTCTCTGGGAAATGATAAAACTGATAAGAGTTTCAAACACCTCCTGTCTCAGTATTCGTAACCCGCCTCCGAACTGTACCGCATTTTTTAAAAATTCATCGTCACCTTCTGTCAGGCCGGTTATGATATGGCTATAATCGTAGTCCATATCAAAATAATCTTTCCAGACCAGATTATATTCCTCTTCGGTGCAGCTTAACTCAATCCGGTTTTCCTCCAGCTGGGTTAATTCTATATAACGGTCATAAGCAATAAGACCGTAACGGCCAGTTTCCATCCGGTTCATGCGGAAGCACTGTCCGGAATCAGCAATATGTTCAAGATTAAAATTTTTTGAATTAATAATCAAATCGGGATCCTTTCTGCTATTATGAGTCGGGTTGACCTCATATCTGTTATCAAAATTATAAAGATACATTTGTCCAAAAGTCTATTTTCATTTTGAATGAATACGAACTAGCGTCTATATAAGACGATACCTTTTAACCTCATATCTTATTAAAGTGAAACATAGTTAATATTTTGTGACCAGTATGGAGGCATTTAAGAATAATAAGTTAACCTGATCTGAAATCTGGAAAATTACTTCTGCCATGGTTCCGATGGCTTCTACGATTAGCATCTTCCATGCCCTGTCTTATCAGAATTACATTGCAGCAGCAAGTTCAGCAGCTTCCGTTCCTCCCTATTTCTATGAATATCAATTTTATGTCATATCGTGTCTGTTTTTGCCCGTCAGGATTATAAAAATTATACTACGTCTATTTATTTTTGTCACTTATGTAAATGTAAACTTTAGCTTTTTAGTAAAAATAATAAGCACTCATTTATAAATTCCGGGTATTTGATCGATGTTCTGCCTTCCTCATCTGATATCTGATAAAATGGTCATCTGATTAAAGAAAGAAGCAGAACGTACCGGTATAAAACCCAATACATTCTGCTTCCTGTCTGTCTATTCTGTTACCTGTATCTGTTACGTATTACAGAAAATTTTTTACTTTTGGAATCTACCTTAAGAATCGCAGACCTATAAATAAATCCTATGCCCTATCCAATTCATCCTGGATCTTAGTAAACTCTAATTGCACCGGTTCAGGTAAAAATCATTGTACCGAATAATAAAATCAGGATAAATATAATGATACAAATAAAGAATAAGATTTTCGCAATGGTTTTGGAAGTTCTGGCAACACCTGAAAAACCAAAGAAACCAGCTACTACGGAAATAATTAAAAATATTATTGCCCATTTTAACATAGTCTTCATCTCCTTTGTCTTGATGGTCTTTCTATACATTAATGATATTCTTGGCATTTTACCGCAAATTTATTAATGTATTTTTAAGACTCATTCTATGGTTTTTACGCTGACAGTTTGTCTGTTACTTTGTTACTTTACATATAATACGCCCAAAGTCTTTGGGCCGCAGTGACTGGATATGACACCACCGGCTTTGGTTATAAGTATTTCCCTGAAAATATCCAAATTTTTAAGAAAATCATATATCATGCCTACTATCTCATCCTCACAGCCGGAATGGGTAATGAAAACCCGATCCCGTTGTGCTAAAAGCAGCTCCGGCTTTAAATCATTGACATAGTTTAACAGCACTTTTCGAATATTACCCCGGTATTTTTTCCCGACACCCATTTTCCCATTTTGTACGGTTATCATGGGTTTTAACTGAATGGTGTTGCCGATTAATGCCGTTATGGAAGAACATCGTCCTCCGCGCTGCAGATAAGTAAGGGTATCTACAACAAAGCTGGCTCTTATCCTATCCTGCATTGTATTTTTTATATAGTCTACGATATGATCCGCTGACTTTCCTTCTTTTACCAAAGATGCTGCTCTTAATACCTGCAACCCGATTCCGGCAGATAAATTTTTTGAATTTATAATATGTATTTTTTTATAGTCCAGAAACTCAGCTGCAAGACGTATAACATTGCAGGTGGAGGACATATCTTCTGAAATACCAAAAAACAAAATCTCAGTATCCTGCTCCGTATACGGTCTTAGAATATCAACAACATCATTTAGCAGGGGGGCTGCTGTTTTTGGTGTACTATTTACCTTTTCAGACCATTCATAAATATCCGACGGAGATATATTTACTCCGTCCTGATAAGTCACGTCACCCATTATGACACATAAAGGGATCAGGGTTATGTCATATTGTATCAGAAGTTCCTCTGATAAATCACAGGTACTGTCTGCTACTATTTTTATCTTCTCCATAAATTCTCTCTCCGTTAAGTAAGTTGCCTGCTGATATATGCTTGATTATTTTCAGGTTATAAGAAAATAATAGCACTTTTATTTTCTCTGTCAAGCCAATTAAACCATGAGAGGTAAAAGAGAATTTTATCGGTAAAGGTAATTTCTTGGCTTTTTAAAGGTAATACTTTACTTTAAAGTAAATTACTTTATCCGTCAACACCTTTAATTTGAAGATAATACCTTGCCCTTTGAAAGTAATACTTTTGCTTTAAAGATAATACCTTGTCTTTGAAGTAACACCTTGTCTTTTGCAAAAGTCCGACATGGCCGCTCTGCTGCGGAACGGAATTTATAACCCGCTATCCGCCGCAGGCGGGAATCCCTCTTGTGAAGCTTTACAACATCCGATTTACTTATTACATTATTATCGTAATCCGCAGTCAGTTCTTCCGGTACAAATCTTTCCTTCATACTGTACAAAAATGCATCTGAAACACCAGTGTTTTCCCATACCATATGGATATAAAAATCCAAGTGGCCATCACTCTGATTTAAATCTAACAGATATATGTTAAATGACAGTCCTTCGTTGTTTTTTGTAAGACACAATTTCAGCCAAACTGGTAAAGTAATGATCGGCAGCCGATCATCTACTGAATTTTCAGATCCACATTTACCGTATAAGATAAATCCGTCAGAAACTGCTTTTCATTATTAGCATATTCTAACCACAGCTTGCGGTTTTTATAACTGGTCATACGGTACAGGTTCATAAAGTCAATTCCGGCTTCCTTTGTGATTTTATCAAGATTAGCGGTAACTCTGGTCTTAATAACCTGATTACACCGCCTTTCAATTTCTTCTATAACAGCCGCGTTAGCTGCATTGGATGTCTGACCTTTATCTTTAAAGCCTTTTTCTATGATTCCGATGCCCTCCAGCCTGATCACTACTTCAGGCTTATTATTTACTCTGCTAAATTTTAACGTTCTGGTAATATTGTTAATTTTAACCACAAATTCGGTTAAGGCTTCGCTTTTTTCTTCCTTTAGATCCTCCTCTTGATTTTCTGTAAGAAAGATTAGGATATTTTTGCCGTAGCCATTGGAAATATCCGTATAATTCGCCGCATCCTCATTTACTTCATAAACCAGTATATTATGGTAAAACATTCCAAGTCCTATGGTTTTAAGAGTTTTTTTATTAGGTTTTAACAAAGGTACGCTGATAACCGGATTTTCTTCATTCATGGCAAATACTAGGTCTCCTACCGTTACTACTTTCTTACCGCTGTTTTTCAGATTAATCCGGTATAAACGGTCCAGATAATCCCCGATACCGCCTTCTATATCCTTATTTAAGGAAATAACGTCGCTTGCAGAGGTATCGGAGGCAAAGATCAGGGTATTTCTTCCCAGCTCGTATTTATTCTCGGCATAGGTTAAGAATTGAGCCATCTGTGTCCGGTCCGCTGCCAGATCCTTACCCAGAATAATTGCTTTTAAGTGGCTGAAATCCAGCCGTTTGTTATATTGTAAGCCATACAATTCTTCAATCTCGTAAAAGTCAAAACCCTTTAACTCGATGACCAGTTTCTCCGGATCCTGGCTGCCCTGTTCCGTTAATGCTTTTAGATCCGGTAAAACATAAAAAACCGTGAGCTCATTATTCTTGTAATCAATTCCCACTGTCTGAACAAAATTACGGTCTTCAATTTCCGTCATATCACTGCAGCCGGTTAAAGAAATCACCGAAGTAAGAGCAGTAATCATTAGTATGGTTTTTAAAACCGGCTTCACCGGTTTGATCGTCTTAATTTTTCTTACCTTACCAATAAAAACAATGATTGCCGGCAAAAGTATGGATTGAGGCATACCGATAAATTTCATATAATTCTCAAAATAATAAAAGAACTGTTCGGTTTCCAACGGTATAACGGAGGCACCAAAGAGTAACAGAATAAAGGGTACCAGCAGATAATTCTGACTTGAAATATGAAATATAAACTTACCGATAAAGCTGATATAATAAAAGAAGGCACTGAGGATTGAAAATATGCTTAACATCCAGATTCCCAATATTATGGCATCCTGTCTCTGGATAAACCCTCCCGGCAGTTTGATGATCTGTATTACATTAACCATGGACCATAATTTCTGCTGGGTTTCTCCTCTTCCCAGAATACCCAGGGTAACTACAAATAGAAGTAAGTTAAGAATACCCATCAGGACTATTGCTTTGGTTACATATTGCAGTAACCGGTGTCCTTTCTTGATATCAGCTTTTTTAAATTTAATCATTGGAGCACAAAACAGTAATACCTCCAGAATGCTAAAGGTAAGAAACACATTATATCCGCCCAGAAAGATATCTTTAAAACTTTCCGTAAATAATGGGGTCAGATTAGAAAATTGTATTTTATTTAATCCAAGTAATAAAAATATAAATATCGGGACAATTACTATAAAATATAACACTTCCGCTATTCTTGCCCGTACCTCAAAGCCTTTGGAAGCCGCATAAGCTGAAACTACCAATAAGATTAAGATAATAATTCTCGGGTCCGTATCCTCTAACAGCGTTTCATTAATAACTTCTCCAAATAAACGGGCTGCAAATACGCAGCAAACCGAAAACTTCAGAATATAAACCAGACCGATAAAAAAGGTCAGGATACTGCCCAGACTTCTTCTGCTATAATCCAGGTAATTCCCTCCGGTACACTTTACTAAAGACAGTAAAATCCAGGCATATATAATAGCGTATAAAGCTGCAAGAATTATGGTGATCAATCCGTCCCTGCCGGAGGTTGCGGCAGCAATCCTGGGTATAATAAGGCCGGAGACACTGAACAAATCAAATACCAGTAATCTTTTTAATTGTCTGAGCGATATTTTTTCGTTTTCTGAGAACATAATTCACTATGCCTTTCTTTATTAAACTATTCTATTCATCCTTGTTTTTCACAAGTCTGGTTCTTTCCGTTTTCTTTGAGAATATAGGGCGGCGTCTCAACATTCTTAACGGAAGTCTGATAATGGCATCCTTTGTATCGGTTCCTTCGTTAATACCGGAAGCCGCAAAGGGAACCATATATGGCATGCCAAAACTTTTCAATCCTCCCAAGTGAATCAGCAGGATTGTAATGCCCATAATAAAACCGAAAAGCCCTAAAAATGCAGATAATATAATAATCAAATACCTTACTATCCGAAAAGCGGAAGCAAAGGGTTCATTTGGTACCGTAAATGCCGATATTGCCGTCAAGGCAATTACGATAACGACAATGGGACTAACCAGATTGGCATTTACCGCCGCATCCCCTATAATCAAACCGCCCACAATTCCTAAGGTACTGCCCATAGGCCCTGGCAGACGGATACCTGCTTCCAGCAGGACCTGAAATGCAATCTCCATCATAATGACCTCAAATAATACAGAGAAAGGCACACCGTCTCTTGCCGCCGCGAAGGATAAAGCCATGGCTGAGGTCAGCACCTCCGCATTGTAATTAATCACCGCTATATATAACCCGGGCAGGACTATGGATAGAATCGCGCTGAGATAGCGGAGAACCCGGGTGAAGCTTGCTAATTCCCATCTGCTGTAAGAATCATCGGAAGCCTGAAAAAAAGAATTCAGGGTGGTAGGCAGGAGTAATGCAAAGGGTGAGTTATCTACAAGAATGGCTATTCGGCCTTCTAATATGGCTGAAGCCGCCTTATCCGGACGTTCCGTAGTCTGATATTCCGGAAATGGGGAATATACATTCCGTTCTGTAAGCTGTTCCAGCATACCGCTGTCAAAAATACCGTCAATTACAAATTCTTTTAACCGTTTTTCGATTTCCTCTACAATCTCTGGTTTTGCAACATCTTCCAGGTAACATACCGCTACATCAGTATGACTGCGGATGCCTATTTTATACTGTTTTATTTTAAAGTTAGTATCCTTGATTCTGCGCCTTAACAAAACCCGGTTAATATAGAAGGCCTCACTGAAGCTTTCCTTGGAACCCCGGATTGCCACTTCATTTTCGCTGGTAGGAACACCACGGTTAGGCATGCCTCTTACGGATACTTTGAGTGCTTTATCCGATCCATCCACCAATATAACCGTATCACCGGAAAGAACATTTTCTATTAGCTCATTCATGGTGATTACTTCGGATATATCTACGGTTTGCAGTCCTTTCTCTTTTATATACTCGAACTGTTCTTCAGAAGGCATATCCGCCAGGGACGTAAAAAGCTGGTTTATGGTTACCTGTTCCAACAGCTCCTTATTAATCATGTTATCGATGTACAGGAAAAAAATATCAACCTTATTGACATCTCCAACCGTTATCTTTCTTTTTACAACATCCGCACAATCAGAAAACAAAGCACTGATCGTATCGATATTTACACTCAGATTAACCGAGAGTTCCGCTGTAATCCTATTCTGTTCATCATGTAAAAGACTCATACAGGTTACCTCCTAAGCTGATAAAAATCTCTTTCATATTATATCCAGTTTGTCCAGTATTATTTGCCCTTATTTTTGTAAATAAAAAAATACTTATTCTCCCAGTGCGGAAAAAATAAGTATTTATTGTTAATATTGTATATTATTGTATATTTTCTGTTAACTGCTTTAAACGAAAGGTTTTTGATACAGTCTTATTTCTTATATAATTAACGGTATCACTAAATATCCAGTTTTAACTGAACCTCTTCCTCTGCTTCCAGCTTAAAGTCCTCTATTTTCTCAGGATTTACTACCGGTAAATCCTCCAGAGACTGTATACCAAAGCTCCGCAGAAAATCTTCCGTAGTTCCAAACAAAATAGGCCTGCCGGGAGCATCCATTCTTCCAACTTCACATACCAGGCTGTATTCAATCAACTTATTAACGGCATGATCTGACTTAACTCCCCGGATGGCTTCGATTTCCTGCTTTGTAATTGGCTGCTTATAGGCAATAATAGACAAAGTCTCTAAAAGCACATCGGTTAAAATATGCTTTTTGGGTACATGGGTAATTCGAATTATAGATTCATACATATCGGCTTTTGTGCACATCTGAAAAGCACCGTCCAATTCTATAATCTGGATGCCCCGCTCCTCTGCCTCATACCGGTCCATCATATTCCGGATAACTTTTCTGGTGGTATCCGTATCGTGCTCCACAGCTGCTGCAATTCGATCTAGTTCCACGGCTTCACCCATGGTAAATAAAATAGCTTCAATAGCTGCTTCCAGTTTCTTTATCTCCATACTACCTCCAAAATCAGCCCTCCGTTAATGAAAAATCATCTTCTAATTCCAGTATTTCATTACCGCTAAAGGTAATAATTATATCATCAAACAGATTATCCTGGGTTATTATAATCTGCCCTACTTTTATTAACTCCAATACGCCCAGAAAAGTTACGATGGTATCCATCTTTCCGGATTGAGCTTTTAAGAGTCCCCGAAAGCTGAAAGTTCTGGCTTTCAGTCCATACCTTTGGATTTCCAATATTTTGTCCGTAAGATTAACTTCTTCTTTTTCGATTCTGCCGAACTTACTGCGGATTGGGTCAATCTTGTCCACCTGTCTTTTCACGACAGATTGGAATATTTTATGTAATTTCGCCAGTGTTAAGTCGGATAACAGACCTGCCGTATCGATTTCTTCCCGGTAATTCGCGATTTCCCTGGGAATGGTAGCATCTTTATACAGAATTTTAGCCGCATCCATCTCCCTGTCTTTAAGATCCAGGGATATAAATTTAAACATCTTATATTCCAGCAGCCGTTCCACCAGTTCCTGTCTGGGGTCCTGCTCCTCTTCTTCCTTAGTCTCATCCTTGGGCAGCAGCATCTTTGACTTAATATTAATTAAAGTGGCTGCCATAACCAGAAACTCACTCATGATATCCAGATTCTTTGTTTCCATCAGACGGATATATTCCAAATATTGTTCAGTTATGATGGCAATGGGTATGTCATGTATATTTATTTTATTTTTATCAATCAGATGAAGGAGAAGATCCAGCGGACCTTCAAAAGCCTCTAATTTAACTGATATACTCATAGGTTGTCCATCCCTTTCGTTTCATTTAAAATTATTGCCGGCTTTCAAATGCCCGCTTGCAATAATACGTATACAGAAAGCTTTCCTATTACAGGAACGCAGTCATGATCCGTGTACTGAACGTAGTTATAACCTGGAATAAAATAACCAGCAGAAGAACCATTTTAATAAAATAGTCATTGCGGATAATAGCAAAATATTTGGCCGGAGACTTTCCCGCGATGCAAAGACCCATATCAAATGTGGATATCGGAAATAAATTAACCAGAAACATGCTTATGCTGATTAAAGCAATGTATACTAAGATAAACTGCAAGATCAATTCAAAGATACCGATAGTTTCCGAATAATTCAGTTTGGAATTAATACCAATTCCAAAACGAAGTACTGCCATGCTGCTTAAAAAAATTACTAAAAGGCTTATTAATCCGGTAATACCAAGAATAAAATTTGTTCTTCTGTCTTTAATCCGGTACATATAAGGCTTTGAAAAGCCGGTCTGGTTGGTTATACATAAAAGAATCCCGATGGGATCGATATAATGATGGAGTTTATAAATATTATTTTTACGTCTTGTATCCTGGTTTGGATTTATTCTGCTATATATATAAGCCTTGGGAAATTCATGAAGGATCATCACCAATCCGCCGGCTATCAAAGCAGAAAGCATTCTGATAAGCTGTATTTTCATTCTGGCACCTCTGTAATTTATCTCTTTCCTGATTATATAAATTATATATATTAAATTCTGTATTAAATTTAATACTAATTTTCTTCTTAAATATCTTAAATAATTTTTAATATCTTACTATGATTTTATATATATTAAATTATTAAATATCTTAAATGATTTTATATCTTAAATGATATTTTAAATGGTTTTATATCTAAAATGATTTTATATCTTAAATGATTAATATAACTTATATATCATTCAGTGCTTTCCGGAGATTATTTTGTATGATTCAGCGTTATGGTCATCAATTCCGGACGGTTATTAATCCTGAGTTTTATGGTATGCAGTCCCAATCCTCTGGAAACCAGCATAACAGAATCATCCGCTTCAAACATACCTGCATCGTACGTCGGCATGAATTTATACTGGGGAGAAATAATACCGCCAAGCCCCGGCAGACGGATAATTCCACCGTGAAGATGACCGGATACCGTCAGGTTGGCACCCCACTTCGTATACAATTTAAAATAAACCGGATTATGTGCAATTAATATATTATACCATTTTTTTTTCGGAATTCCTACTAAATTTTGAATATATTGCCCAGTCATCTCCGGCTGGTTAAATTTTTTATAATACTCCATTCCGATGGACAGGCCGGTTATGGTTATATATTCTCCTCCTCTGGCTATAAAAGTTCTTTCATTATTAAGGAAGCATACCCCAAGTTTTTCAAGACTTTTTTTATATTCTTTATAACTTCGGTAACGGTCCGTTCCGTCCGGAATCAGACGTTGTTCATGATTACCGAGTCCGTAATAAACCGGATATCTGGCAGCTAAAGCCGACAAAAGACCAAACGGTACACTTAGTTTATCCGGTTCACCGCTTACAATCATATCACCGGCAACTAGAATATAGTCCGGATTAAACTTTTCTATTTTATTAATTAATTTTTCATTATCCTTACCGAACTGATTGTTATGAAGGTCCGCAAGTATAACCATTCTGACTCCGTCAAATGCTTTGGGAATCTGTTTTGACCGAATGTTATAGTGTGTAGTCTCAAAATGATGATTTTCGTAAAAGATATATAGCAGGAATAACAACAGAACGACTGCTGCAATTACATTACCATCCATAGCAACCTCCAGATAAATTCTAACATAATGGCTCTGAGGAATATCCAAATATTAACAAACCACAGAAAAAGTCCGTTATAAATTATAACACAGACTTCTCCTGTGGTCTATAGCAAGTAAAAATATTCAGTATAGCAAAGTGTAGGAAGAATATTCAGTATAGCAAAGTAAGAATATCCAGTATAGCAAAGTGTAGGAATATTAAGTATAACAAATATGTATGAATATTAGTATAGTATAAATAACAAATTTTAATAGCTTAATATGTGAAATATATCACAAAACGGCATTACAGCATCAGCTTTTGCAAAGCCTGTAAAAAGTAATCTTTGAACCTGGCTTTTTCTATATTTTCCGAAGCAACGATATCCACCGTTCCTATTTTACTGCCGCCCAGCTTATATGTAATCTCGCCTACCTTGTCATTTTCTTTTACCGGTGCAGTCACACTCTCATACATGGTAATTTCCTTGGTGATATCCGCAGGATTGGTATCTTTTAGGCAAAGAAAAGAGAAATCTTCCTTAGCCTTGTAATTAACACCGGCTGCAATTCCTTTTTTTACCGGTACCGGTACTACCTGCAAATCCTTATTGGCATCCCGGAAAATACTGCAGTTTGCAAATCCATAATCTAACAGCCTGGAGGCTTCCGCAAAACGTACTTTTGTTTCAGGCGCGGCCATAATAACTGCAATCAAATCCATACCATCCCTTTTGGCTGTTGCGGACAGACAATATTTTGCAAGGCTGGTTGACCCTGTTTTGAGCCCGGTAATGCCATTGTAATGTTTGATCAGTTTATTGGTATTGGTTAATCCGAATTCACTCTGCCCTTTTCGGGTAGTATGTGTAATGTTATCCATCCATACTGTGGAATAATTACTGATTTCCGGATGTTTCGTAATCAGTTCTTTTGACATTAGTGCCACATCATAAGCAGTGGAATAATGATTATCTACATCAAGGCCGCAGCAGTTCACAAAATTTGTATTCAGCATGCCTAGTTCCTTTGCCTTATCGTTCATCCGGGCAACAAATTCCGTTTCGGAACCGGCAATTAACTCTGCCATGGCTACAGATGCGTCATTGGCACTGGCAATACTGATACATTTAATCATTGTATCTACGGTCTGGGTTTCAAAGGGTTCCAGATAAACCTGGGAACCTCCCATGGATGCCGCGTATTCACTTACTGATACTTCATCCGTAAGTTTAATCTTTCCACTGTCCACTGCTTCAAATATCAGCAGCAATGTCATTATTTTAGTTATACTGGCCGGTTTTAGTTTCTCATCTTTATTCTTCTCATAAATAATAGAGCCGGTAGAACCTTCAATTAACACTGCGGAAGTGGAGGTAATATTCATCTGGTTCTCCTCCGGTGCTGCGTAAACATTCATGCAGAACAGAGTATTCATCAGTAAGATGACACCTATTACTAGTGCTCCAAATCTCTTCATCGATACCTCACGTCCAAATAATATATTACTATTTTAAGCAAGGACCATGAATTTTAGACCAACTTTAGACTAACTTTTACTCGCTTCTTAGCGCATCAATAGGATTTAACTTGGCAGCTTTATTCGCCGGCATATAACCAAAGCCGATTCCAATGGCAGCCGATACTCCAAAGGCCATAATAATAGAACCGACGGTTGGAGCCGCCTCCAAACCAAATGCATTACCTAAAGTTCTGGTAGCCGCATAACCTAACAGAATCCCGATAACTCCGCCTATGGTACTGATAGTGGCAGCCTCGATAACAAACTGCCAGAGAATATCTCGCTTTTTAGCACCCAGCGACTTTCGGATACCGATTTCTTTGGTTCTCTCAACCACGGACACCAGCATAATATTCATAATTCCGATGCCGGCAACCAATAAGGAAATGCCTGCAATACCTCCCAGTATGGAAGAAAGCATACCTGTCATTTCATTTACCATATCCAGCAGTTCGGCCATGGTAGATATATTGTAAAGATCCTCGTTTTTCATAATACTATATAGATAGTCATCCAACAATATTTTGCCCTGATCCACATAGGATGCATCGGCTGTGGCAAAGGTATAAGCTGAGATATTTGCAGAACCCGACATTCTTACCGCGTTGCTGTAAGGTATATAAATACAGTCATCCGCGGAGCCTGCTTCCGAATCCGCCTGTTCTTTCTGAATTCCGATAATCTTATAAACCTGTCCGTTTATCTTTATGGTATCACCTGTTTTTGCGACACCGTCAAATAATTCTTCCGAGATATAAGATCCGATAACACACCCTTTATAACGGTTTTTTATATCCGCATACTGAATAAATCTTCCGCTAGATAATTCCAGGGTGTTAATCTTTGTAAAATCTTCTCCGACTCCGGATACCGTAGTGCTTATAGAGTCGGTCCCGTTCTTAACAGTATAATTGGAACTTACCCTGGGTGTAACATATTGAAATACGGAGCTGTTTTCTTTCACAAAATTATAAACATCATCTACGTCTACTTTTCTTGTATCTGTGTTGTTAACGGATATGGTAATGGTATTTGTACCCAAATCGGAAAATTCGGATACTATGTAGTTGGTAACACCCTGCATTAACCCAACTAAAGTTATAACTGAAGTTACACCGATTATCATACCCAGCATGGTAAGAAAAGAGCGCATTTTACTGCTTATAATACTTTTTCCTGCTAATTTAAAGGCTTGGATAGGGTTCATGTCTGGCTCCTTTTATATTCTTCTACCGGACCGTCAAAGGTAATTTTACCATCGTGGATTTTAACAACACGCTTCGCCTCTTCGGCTATGTTCCGGTCATGGGTGATTAATACTACGGTGTTTCCTTCCTCATTCAACGTCTTTAGAAAATCAAGCACTTCCCGGCTGGTTCTGGAATCCAGGGCACCGGTAGGTTCATCGGCCAGTATCAGGGAGGGAGTGCCTACCAGTGCTCTTGCTATGGAACCTCTTTGCTGCTGGCCGCCGGAGAGCTGGTTGGGTAAACTGTTCCATTTATCTGCAATTCCAACCCGGTCAAGTGCTTCCATGGCAAGTTCCTTTCTCTGTCTTTTTCCTACCCCTGCATAAAGCAGAGGCAGTTCTACATTCTCTAACAGATTTTGTCTGGGAAGCAGATTGTACTGCTGAAAGATAAAACCGATGGTTTTATTCCTGACTTCCGCCAGTTCATCATTTTTCATTGTACTGACATCCTGGCCTTTTAAGATATACTGTCCCTGAGTCGGTACATCCAAAGCCCCGATGATATTCATAATGGTTGATTTTCCGCTGCCGGATTTGCCGACAATAGCAACAAATTCACCATGAAATATTTTTAAATTAATGCCGTTATTGGCCCGAACTTCCGTATTACCCATCTGATAGATCTTGTATATATCAATTAGATTAATTAACGGTGCCTGCGCCTCTTCCATTCTTGTTTCATTCATATACAGCACCTCCTGTTATGGTCCGACCGTAATGCTTCCATCCCTTGAACCGCCGCCCTGGCCAGCTCTGCCGCCCTGGTTTCTGCCGCCCTGTTCAGGATATTGTTCCTGACCCGGCCCGCCGCCTTGCTGCATCATAAACGGATTCATTTCAGTTGTTGCATTCCGTACCACATACACTTCCTCATCGCCGGTTAAACCACTCTTAATTTCGATGAAATCACCGTCCGTAAGACCGGTTTCAACTTTTACTTCCTTAAAACCTGCCGGTTTGGTGCCTTCTGCTTCGGTTACCGTCGGATCCGATACATATACCACATCCCCCCGCTGCAATGCATCACTTGGTATGGCAAGAACATTCTTTACTTCATCAACAATAATCTCACCCGTAACGTTCATACCGGGCATTAAGTCACCGGCTTCATCAATCCGCACGGTTACCGGATATTGGGTAACTCCGTTATTAGAGGTGCTTTCCAAGCTTACATTCGTAACGACACCGGTAAAAACAACATCTTCCAGAGCGTCCGCAGTAATATTAACGGATTGCCCCACCTGCACCTTCATAACATCCAGTTCATCTATCTGCATCTCAAAGGTTAAGGCAGACAGATCATATATCACGCATAAAGTTGGATTCGCCTGGGTGGTTACGGTATCCCCTTCTAAAACGTCCTTACGGATTACCTGACCGGAGATCGGTGCGGTTATACTATAATCGGTTTTCTCTTCAATGATATCATCCCGGGAAGATTCGGCATCTTCTATTTTATCCTGAGCATCTTCCATGGAAGTTTGAGCATTTTCCATGGCATCCTTCGCATTATCCACATTATTCTGATAGGAATCCAGCTGATCTTTATAGGTATCGCTGTCTAATACAATAACCGTATTACCTTCTGATATCCTGTCGCCCTCTTCTATGTTTAAAGAATTGATTTCTCCTGCTTTATCGGCAGTTAAAGTACCTTCTTCCAGAACCCGGAAGGTTCCTTCACTGCTGCTGTCCACTTTTCCGATGGATGCCGTGGCTGTGGTAGCAGTTGTGATACCGCCGGGATTTTTCACTTCAATGGTAACAGTTTTTACAACCCGGTTACCGCTTAATACTTCTTCTATTGTGCTTACTTTGGTTACTTTACCTTGAAGTGCCTCATTGTTGTCCACAATTTCAACTTTGGCAGTTTTACCTACCAGAGATGCTGAGACCTCGGAAGCGCTAAAGGGAATCTCCAAAAGCATGGAGCTGTTATCATAGATATCTGCGATCTGTGCTCCAGCCTGTATTTTATCGCCCTTTTTTACATAAAGCTTTTTCACGATACCGGACATATCCGTTTTAATTGTCAGGTCGCTGTATTCTTTGGAGGCATCCTCATAATCAGCTAAAGCTTTATTATATTTTTCAATGGTTTTACTATATTTTTCTTTCGCATTCTCATAGTTCTCTTTTGCTCTTTCAACCGAAGTCTGTGATGAATCGATTTTACTGTCAAGATCATCGGTAGTGATCTGATATAATACATCACCTTTTTTGACCTGGTCACCTTCTTCAAATTCAGCGGATATAACTTCACCCTGTACTAAAGTTTTTACTTCATACGTATTCAGAGGTTTAATTGCACCGGAGGAAGAGAGAATATTCTGAATATCCCTTTTTTCCACTTTTGCTGTTTGTACCGCAGCCTGTGCATCGTTTTGCTTAAAACTTCTTGCCATCCGGTTATATACGGTACTAACGATTACGATAACTACTACTAAAATAGCAATTATCTTTACAACCCTTTTCCATACCGGTTTTTTTGTTCTTAATATTGCTTCGGAAGCATTATCTGACTTTTTTCTAAATAATTTCCCCATTATGATGTCTCCTTATTAATTGGTGTTTTCAGCTATGATTACCCTAACTCTTCCGCCCAGAGATATCGTTCTGTCATAGTAAGCGGTTAATTTGTATTTCTTTAAGTCAGATACTTTATCCAGTGTAGTTGCAGTGTATTTGCCAGCTGAATTATAAAATACCGCAACTTTATCTGCCAGAGGATACTTCTGTACGGAATCCTGTACACTGGAGCTGCCGACAGAGATAACCTTCGTTCCGGTCAGATCAAGCATATCTGTAATCTCTGTGGAGTTATCCTTTGAGAAAATAAATCCTTTCGGTCCTTTTTCCTGGTTATCGAATTTGGATAATGCAGTCTTGACTGTCCCGTCAATATTATATTCATAAGACATGGAGCCGGAGCCCTGATTCGAAACACCGGTTAATACTCCGTACTGATAAATATCACCGGTAACATTATTCAGAATCATTTTGGAGATATCACCGGAGCTGTTTAATTCATAGTAAAAAACGGAAGAATCATTTAAAGTCATATCGGCAAGTCTTTTCGGATTAACGGATTGATAATACCCCGAATAATAATCCAGTATCTTGGCATTGGTAGCCAGTTCAAAAGCACCTACGGTAGATGCGTCACTGGAGAACTTATTGTTTCCGAACACTTTGCCTGTTTCGTCGATTTTCTTAATGGAGCCGACTCCGTCTTCATAGGTGACACGTATTAAATCACCCACATTATATATAGTCGCTTCATAGCTATAATCCTGCTGGTATTCATTACCGCTGGCATCTACGAAAGTTACATAATTAGCGGCAATATAATCATCTTTTTGATTGCTGGTAAGATGTTCTCCGGTGCCGACAACAACACCGGTTACGGTAACATTGTATTCATCAATGCTAAGAACAGCAACAACGGAATTATCCTTTCCTAAAATCAAGGTTACGATATCTCCGGTATCTACATTGCCCATAGAAGAAAATGCGATGGACATATCATTGGTTCCCAGCTTATAATCTTTTCCGCCTATCGTAACGGAGGTTGGTGCCAGGCGGTCCGGGGATATGGACTGTATGGCACCGGTAACCTTATTGTCATAGGCCCAAACGGATTTTAAATCTTCCGAATAGTAAATTACGTCATTTTTCTGTATGTCGGATATGGTTCCTAAAGTACCATCTTTGTAAAAAGTGGCTGTGCCTAATAAGAAAGGAATCTCGTCCTTCCAGTTGTCATCTGCCAGGATAGGACCTTCCATATTGGTATTGACTAAAGATAAATAATCAATTTCACCTTTCGCATCAATTTTATAGCCTAAGGTTTCCGCATAAACTTTACCGTCTTTGGTAGTAGCTTTTAAGGTGTTATAAAACAGGTTCATACAGTCCTGTCTGGTCAGTGCCTGGTTTTTAGTTTTTGTAATATTCTTATTAAGATCTTTTGAATCATATAATGCCATTTGCGCCGCAGTAATACTTCCGGTAAAATCGCTGTTCGTATAACCCAGGAGTCTTAAGACGCCGTTTACCGCTTCAATCAGCGTAATACTCTGGGACGGCTTGAAATTACCGCTTAAATAGCCGGACATCCAGTTCTGATTAATTGCGGTTTGTATGTATCCCGCTGCCCAGTATTTTTTGGAAACATCCTTAAATAAGGAAACATTGCTGGAAGCGGTTACTTTTCCCTTGAAGCTGGACATTTTAACCAGCATCTGAGCATACTGATCTCTGGTTACTTTTGCTTTAAGGGACGTTGTGTTACCTTTATCTGTTTTCATAATACCCAGGGCAGTTATTACTTTCTGCGCATTATTTGCTCCGGTGGCGGCCTTTACCGTATTGAACGGTGCAAAAGCCGTTGACAATATCATAACTACTGCCAGTAATAAAGTGAATAATTTTTTTTGCATCTTCAGTCTCCTTCATATATATATATTAATCCCTAAATAATACTTTCCATATAATTCTATTGAATAAAAGTGAATAAACTGTGAACACAC
>JAEZSL010000160.1 GCA_023443925.1 Bacillota bacterium
AATGGATTGAACGATTAAACAGTGCTGTAAATTATATGGAAGAGAATCTGACCGGAACAATTAATTTAGAAGAAGCAGCAAAAATAGCATGCTGCGGAACCTATCATTTTCAAAGAATGTTTGCCTATATGGCAGATATACCCCTGTCGGAATACATTCGCCGAAGAAAAATGTCGCTGGCTGCTGTAGACTTGCAGTGCGGTGAGGAAAAGGTTATTGATGTTTCATTAAAATATGGTTATGATTCGCCTACAGCATTTAATCGAGCTTTTAAAAGTGTACATGGAATTACACCTTCCGAGGCAAAAAAGGAAGGTACCAGACTAAAAGCATATCCTCCAATCAGTTTCACTATAACAATAAAAGGAGACTGCGAAATGAATTACCGAATTATAAAAAAAGATGCTTTTCGAATCATAGGAGTTTCAAAACCCCTTGAGAAAGAGATTGAGAAAAATTTTGAAATTGTACCGGGAATGTGGGCAGAGGCGTCCATAAGCGGACTGATCCCAAAACTGGCGGCAATGATGGAGTGTGACCCGGTTGGACTGCTGGGAGTGAGCTCATGTAATGATAACGAGAACTGGAGATATTATATTGCCGTTGCAAGCGGGAAAGCAGTGGAAGCTGATTTGGAGGAATATATTGTACCGGAAGCTTTGTGGGCTGTATTTTCAGGGGAAGGGAAAAATCATTCCATACAGGAATTAGAAAAGAGAATTGTGACCGAATGGCTTCCTTCCTCCGGTTACGAATATGGAAATGCACCGGATATTGAGGTATATCTGAATGCAGATCCGGAAAATGCAAAGTACGAGGTCTGGATACCGGTTGTAAAGAAGGTGAGTTAGAAATGGTACATTTGGTATATTGCGATAAGAAAGAGAAAGTCTTAGAAAAGATTCTGGATGGCTCAAAAACTATGATAATCCGGGCGGCAGCAGGAAGAAAGATACCACATAGCCGTGTTTTTCAAGGGGAAAAGCTATATTTTATGGAAAAAGGTACGGCTAAAATTACCGCTTCGGCAACGGTTACGAAAGTCCAGAATTTTGTTAAATTAACGGAAGAACAGATTAATGTAACCCTTAATCAGTATCAGGAAAAACTTAACTTATCAAAGACACAGCAGGAACGCTGGCATAAAAAATGTATGTGCCTGATTGAATTTGAGGCGGTAGAGACAATTGCTCCTTTAGACTTTGAACACCAGGGCAATATGGATGACTGGCTTATTCTTGAAAAGATCGAAGATGTTGTGGTTGGAACGAGTGTGCCGTATAATTATGATAAATCAAGATTCTAAGCAATAAGATATTAAGACATTTTATGGGGAGAAAGATATGAATGTTTTTAGAATAGCAGGAAGGTTATGGACGAATTGTTTACCCGTGACTGCCAGTTTTCCCTGGCAACGGCAAAGGATAATATACCGTCTGTCAGAGTTGTAGATACTTATTATGATAATCAGTGTTTTTATCTGGTAACCTATGGTACTTCAAAAAAAGTAAAGGAATTGGAGCATAATAAACATATTTCCTTATGTAATAAGCTGTATAATTTCAGCGGTTTTGCCTATAACATTGGATGGATTTTCTGGCGGAGGAAGCAGAGGAATTTCCTTTTGAATTTGATATTGTTGTTGAGGAATAAGACTTAAATTATAAAAGGTTTCAGGGGGGATTGTATGGAGGAGAGTATCAGGGCAGATTTGAAAGCTAGTTACGGGTTAACATGTGATGAGATTACACCTGTAACCGGGGGATGGTTAAATCAAAAATGGAAGATTACCGCCGGTAAACACCATGTATTGGTGAAACAATTCAGCAATAAGCGGTTTAGCAGAGAGAAGATAGAGC
Organism: Bacillota bacterium; assembly: GCA_023443925.1. Next base: position 1,860 of record JAEZSL010000160.1, read on the forward strand.
TGATTGAAGCTGCCATGCAGCGGCAGATTATACTTGAAAAAAAGGGCGTTCCCTGTCCGTATATCTGGAAGTGCGGAGAAAACGCCATTCGCTGGCTGGATAATGAAACCTCCTATATGGTTATGGATTTTCTGCCGGGGAAGATAGAAAGTCCTGCCACAATCACATTAAAGCAGATGCATAGCCTTGGCAGTGCCTGCGGCTTCATGCACAAAGCTTTTTCACAACTGCCTGCCCGTTCGGTAAATGGCTTTCCTATTAACAACCGGGAAGTAATTGATTCGTTGTGGGACAACTTTCATACCCGCAGAAAGGCAATTCTCCAGGCAGAAGCTGATTCACCCGGTGAATATCAAAAAGCGGTGCTTGCGCTGGAACCTATATTAAAACAGCTTACAAGTGAGTTTTTTGATAAACTGCCCCAGGGAATTGCACATGAAGATTTTGCTCCTGATAATATCTTGTTCGATGCAGAGGGGGTATCTGCCATTCTTGATTTCGACCGCAATCATTACAGTTATCTTTGGCATGACATCGGAAGGTCAATCTTATCTTTTGCATTAATGGATAAACGGCTGAATATGGAAAGAATATCTGCTTTTCTTGAAGGGTACTCACGGCATTTACCCCTGAATTTGACTGATATAGCAGATGCTTTGCGGCTTTCCTGGTGTATTGAAGTACCGTGGTGGATACAGCCCGAATTCTTTCAGAATAACCGTGAAAAAGTAGCACGCTTTAAAGATGAAGTACTTTGGTTGACTGAGAATTGGTTTGAGCTGGACGCCTTACTATGTTCCTGATAAGCATTTCCCTTTATGCTGTTTACAATAGTAGTTTTATCAGCGTTTTATAATTAACCGGATTATTGATTTGAGCAAGACCGCAGAGTTGTTTGTTTTAAGAAGCTCTGCGGTTTAATCTGCAATATTTTATAAGACTGTCCGTGATGAGGATTAAAGCATAGTGGAGTTTATTGAATTACCTTTCGCATCAGTCAATAGGCTGTCTTTTGGAATTTGCAGACATCAGAGCTTAACTAAAACCCATTTGTGGGAATCGCAATAAAACCGAAGCCGTATCTCTCTTGGCTGATTATTATATACAATGGAACAGACAAAGAGAAGGGCGTTTAAACCGGAATATTTCTCCGTTTCTCTGCCTCGGATTCCATCAATCTTATAAACTTGAAGAGCGTGATTTTCATCTTCCAGTCTTACGTAAACCGGCTTAACTTCACCCATTGGATTAAAAGCGGCCATAACATCAATACCGGGATTCATTTATAATACACCTCTTCTCCTTCAGGTCTGAATTTTTCCTTGCTGATGCCTCCGCTCATGTGATCAATCTGGCGGAGACCATTTAAATAAGCTGCTCTCATAACGGCATTTTCACCATAACGAAACCGTATATTATCGATGGCTCTGTCAAGTTTCTCATACTTTTCATATTTATCCATTGTAAATAAATCAAGCTGGCGGACATGGTCATTTTCAATCACTCTGCTGGAATGGATGCCCAGCTTTCGTATGGGAGTACCGTCCCATAACTCATCAAATAACCGGCAGGCAGCCTGATGAACTTCGTTGGTGATATTTGTTGCCGTAAACAAAGTCATCTGATGAGAAATATATCGAAATTCAAAATCCACGATGCTTACCGATATGACAGAGGCAATCATGTTATCTTTCCGCAGCCTTGTGCATACGGTTTCCGCCAGGGAAAGCAGTACTAATTTTGCCACCGCCGCGCTTTCAACATCAAAAGCAATTGTTGTGGAATTGCCGTATCCCTTATTGGCAGGAGGAAGGGGCTCCACGACAGACACATCAATTCCGTTGGCAAAGCACCAGATAACTTCTCCGTGGGATTTTAAGTGAGCTCTTAGCATGTTAACATCTGCCTTCGCTAATTCTCCAATGGTCTGAATTCCTAATTTTAATAAGGATTTTGTTGTTGCCCGGCCGACATAGAACAGTTCGGAAACCGGCAGACGCCACATCTTTTCGATTTCATTGGGAAACAAGGTATGGACTAAATTGGGCTTCTTAAAATCTCCCGCCATTTTGGCCAGTAATTTGTTACTTGAAATACCGACATTAACCGTAAATCCTAATTCTCTGTGGATTCGGTCTTTTATCACCGTAGCGGCTACAACCGGGGTGCCAAATAGATATTCGCTTCCCGTCATATCGCAATAAGCTTCATCCACACTGTACTGCTCTACGCAGGAGGAGTATTCTTTTAATATTTCAATAAAAGCCTTTGATGATTTTTCATATAAATCATAATGAGGTTTTACTAACTTTAAATCAGGACATTTATTTAAAGCTTCCCTTATGGATTCTCCGGTCTGTATTTTATACCTTTTGGCAGGCTGTGATTTAGCCAGTATAATTCCGTGTCTTTTCTCCGCATCTCCGCCTACTGCGGAGGGGATTTCGCGTAAATCAAGGGTTTCACCAAGGATTTTCATTCTGTATACAGCTTCCCAGCATAGAAAAGCTGAGTTAACATCTACATGAAATATAATTTTATCGAACATACGTTTACCTCCATTGATGCAATTATAACAAACAAACGTTCTGGTGTAAACAAGTAATATATGTAAAAATTAATACAAAATAATACAAAAAAGCTTATAAAATCTTAAAGATTAGTTTAAAAGAAAGAAACTATATTTAAAAAATCCATATCAGTCAACTGTTTCTATCTAATTCCACGCCTGGTTGAAAAAAACTAAACGGTAATGTTATTGAGCTCTATTGCGCAAGTGTTATAATAAAATTGTAAAAGAGCTCTTTACGGATTAAATATAAGGAGGATATACAAAGTGGTATCAATTGGCGAGAAGATCAGGTATTTACGAAAACAAAAGAACGTAACACAGGAAGAACTGGCAGCAGTACTGCATATATCGTTCCAGGCCGTAAGCAAGTGGGAAAATGGTATGTCTCAGCCGGATATAGCTATGATTCCGGTTATTGCCAATTATTTTGGAGTAACGATTGATGAGTTATTTGGATACAAACTAAATGCAATGACATACAAAGAACAGTTTATTCAGTTTATGGTTAATAATGGGGCCTTAAAGTTTAAGCTGGAAAATTCTGAACTGGGAAAAGTTCCGGAATTTTCTATTAATACGGAGCGGTTTGATACGAATGCTCAGGTTTGGAAGATAGGCCGCTTTTTTGCCGACTGCATTCGGGAAAATAATATTGAGCTTGATACTTTGATGGGATTAGCTTATCATGGAATTGCTTTTTCGGCGGCAACCGGTATGGCATTATTTGATAAATACGGAATTACGGTAAATTGTTGCTATGCTAAATTTAAAACCGGAAGCGAACTATTTTAATAAAATAGATTAATCGTTTACTTATTGGAATAAAAAGGTAGAGATAATTGGTTTATGGTAGTATAATAGGGGTACTTGGTTTAAAGATGTTGATAACAGTGAAGCATACATAATTGTTTAGGGGAGAGGTTATTATGACAGGTAAAACTTTTGAACAAATTGGATTGGACCGTTCTTTGCCTCATATTGGCGTAATAATGGAGAAATATGATACAAAAGATTATCCGAAGGCCGATCTGCCTCCAGGTTATCGTTTTTCACAATATAAGCCAGGCTTTGAAAAACAATGGGCAAATTTGCAGTATGAAGTGGAAGAAACGGATACTCTGGAAGAAGCGGAACTGGTATTTAAGAGTGAGTTTTTAGATGGAAATAGTATGGATTGGATAAACAGAGAAAAGAATCATTCGGAAACCAACGAGATTGAAGCTGCTTTATTCTATACACAAATGTGTGAAAGAATGGTATTTATCGTTGATGACGGAGATACGGTGGTTGGGACAGGCTGTGTCTGGGGCGGTAAGATGTTTGGGGAAGAACTGCCAAGATTACACTGGGTTGCAGTTTCACCGGAGCATCAAGGAAAAGGAATAGCAAAAGCACTGGTATCAAAACTATTAGATATTTATAATGAACTTGGTTACAGCGGATATATCTATTTAACCTCACAGACCTGGAGTTATAAAGCAATCAATATCTATATGAAATTCGGTTTTAAGCCATACTTAGGTGAAAAGCCCCAAAGCTGGACCTCCGTAAATTTAACCTCCGGTAATTTTGAACCTTGGGATTACAAAGAAAAAAATATTGAAGCCTGGGATATGATATATTCAAAAATTAATTTATATCAGGAAGAAACTAAAAGTTGCCTTAATTGCCTGTTGTAATGATGGAACAAGGCCTGTATTATTTAAAATTGAGAGACTTGAAGCAGAAGAATGAGGTATTGGAAATAATACATATTAGTTTTTAGTTAAGAAATTACGCTGGTGTTAAAGTTGAAATGGTGAGGAAGAGACAATGCAGAAAATAAAAAGATTATTCTGTGCAGTTATCATAACTGTACTGGTAGTATGTATTTTTATTAGTTTTATCCCTGTTCGCTGGGAAATGTATGTTTGCGGCGGCAGTTATACATCGGATATTTATAATAAATATATTGGTGATTTGGTGCCGCTTTATGCAGATAATCATAAGGAATATACAGCGGTGGCAGCGGAGACATTAAGCAATTATGAGATAACTTGGAAAGGCAGAAAATTATATCTTGATGTAGAGCTGGAGGTCGTTGGCAAGGACGGAAGTAAAGGTACGGTTATTTCTGAATTTACCGGCACACGTTTTTGGATAAAACATTATTCCTGGAAAGAACAGTAAATCTGCCTATGAAGAATGGTATAGAGTTTTATGAGTGTAATAATTTATTTTATCAGAATTATAAATATTGAAAGAATTAAGTCCCGAGGCATATAATGTAATAAATATTGGTTTAAGGTGTACTTAATGGTAATTCATGTTGTAAAGCAAGATGATACAATTCAGTCCATAGCAGATTACTATGGAATATCGGCAGCTAGATTAATTCAAGATAACGGCTTGGAAGCTTTAAATAAACTGGTAATTGGACAATCGATTGTTATAGCAATCCCTGAAGTTTCATATACAGTTAACGAAGGTGATACATTAGGAGATATTGCTGATTCATTTGGTGTAAGCATTATGCAGTTATTAATGAATAATCCATTTCTTTTGGATAGGAAGTATATATATCCCGGAGAGACACTTGTAATTAGCTATAGTAAAAAGGGAAGGATAACAATCCATGGCAATACAACCCCCAATGTTGACACGAGTACCCTTAGAAAGACGTTACCTTATCTGACCTATCTCTCAATATTAAATTATACGGCTACAAGGGAAGGGTATATTATTTCTTATTTTGATGACTCACAGATTGTTGAAATTGCGAAAGAATATGGTGTGATGCCGCTTTTATTACTGACCACCTTAACAATCAAGGGCGAAGCCAATATAGTGATTGAATTTGATTTATTACTGAATAAGGATTTTCAAAATAGTTATATTGAGAATCTCCTGAGTATTATAAGACAGAAAGGATATCAAGGAGTTAATATATCCTTCCAGTATATAAATATATCAAATATATCGTTATACAATACCTTTTTTACATTGATTTCAGAGCGTTTGAATGAGGAGGGCTACTTTGTATTTGTTACAATAAACCCAAATTTTGGAGATATAGAAGGTCAAGCTGATTTTGAAAAAGTAGATTATTCCATATTAAATGAATTTGCACATAACATGATTTTTATGAATTACCAGTGGGCTATAAATATTAATCCGCCTGCACCGATCAGTTCAATCTATAATATGGAAGTCTTTATAAATTACGTTAATGATTTCATATCCTCAGATAAAATAATAATTGGTATTCCAACTATAGGATATGATTGGGAATTACCCTTTTTGCCCGGATTTTCAAGTGTTAATTCTATTTCATTTGAAAGAGCTGTTAATTCAGCACGTGAGCATGATGCAATTATCCAATTTGATGAAGTATCCCAAACGCCATATTATATATATTATGATAATCAAATACAACACATAGTCTGGTTTATCGATGCCAGAAGCATAAATGCGTTATTGGATTTAGTCGTTAAATATAATCTACATGGGTCAGGTATATGGAATATAACTCTTTATAATCCACAATTATGGTTGGTGATTAATTCACAATTTGAAATCGAAAAAATTAACATTACGTAGGAGCGGAAATAAATGTTATCATACAGGGGGATGTAAATCTAAGCTCCTGTAATAAAAATTTGGACAACCTATAGGATAATAGGTTAATCAGAAATATAAATAATTAAGGCATACAACTTAAAAGTAAAAAATAATTGTTTTATCCGTGAAATATTACATTAATCCATCCGGATAAAACCAGGTACTACAGTTTTGTAAAGGAGTTGAATTTTATGAGGCGAAAAGAAAAGGGTATTGCTTTTATTATTATTAGCATAGTTATAATTTCTCTAATTCTTAATGCATCCGGGGTATTTGGTGTGCCGGTAGACAGACTGGAGCAGGATGCAAGAAAGAGTCAGAAAATCGATGCTTCCTGGGATGTTTCAAAAGCGGACAATGATGAAATCGGAGCGCTGCTGTTTTATAGTAAGCAGGCGGATAAGTTCGTATTTTCTATTTATCTGAACCGGCCTGGTTTGTCTTATGGATACTTTTTCCGAAGCGGCGGAGCTATAGGGGATATCATGGATGGCGTTGCCGAATTCTCTTATGGTAGTAATGGTGCGGCTTTGATCTCTATGAATAGCCCTCAGATTAGTAAAATTGAGTTTAGGAATGAAAAAGTTTCAGCTATCGAGGTTGACCCTTTAAAGCCTTTTGCAGTAACAATACCCAGGAATTGCGATTCCTTTGCAATGTATGACATCAATGGGGAAGTGATTCCTGTTACGAATGTGTTTGTAAATAATTAATAAAGGAGTCAGGAAAATGGGAATAATAGAGGCTTTGGTAAGGCAGTCAGGGAAGCCGTCCGGTATAGTTGGAAGGCTTATGGTTAAAATCATGAATCAAGTGGATTCGGGATTGAACAAATGGGTCTTAGAAAAAATCAACTGTCCTAACGGAACCGTTTTGGATATCGGCTGCGGAGGCGGGGAAACCATATGGCAGCTGCTTAAAAATAATCGAGTTAATTCTATTATGGGTATTGACTATTCTTTGGATGCTGTCCGGGTTGCAGAAAAGAAAAATGCAGCATTTATCAAAGAGAAAAAAGCAGTAATTAAGCAGGGAACTGTAACCGCATTATCATTTCCGGATGATCATTTCGATATTATAGTAACAGTACGATCCCATTATTTTTGGGAGGATCATGAAAGAGCATTTGCAGAAATTTTTCGTACCCTGAAACCAGGCGGAAAAATGATGGTTTTTTCAGAACAATATAAGATACAATACCATATGAAACAGTACAATACAGATGATTCCATGACTCATTTCTTAAAGACGTTGGGATTTATTAATATAATTATAGAAAATAAAACAGCAATTCAATGCATCACAGCCGAAAAATAAGTTTACACAATATAAATTCGCACAATATAAATTCACACAATTATAAATTCACATAATTATAAATGCGCACAATTATAAATTCACACAATATAAATTCAGACAATATAAGCACACACAATTTAAATGCTATAGTTTCTCGTTAAAGGATTTGATAAAAATACATTAAGTAAGCATTACAGGAAAGCAAGGTGAGTATATGGATAGTAACTATTTAATAAAAAAGAAAATCCTTCGTTTTTTCTTTCTGTTTTTCATATTAAATCTTTCTGTCAGCGTACCGTCTGGCTGCTTTGTCTTGAGTTATGGTTTATATGGAGAACCGGTATCGGTCTTTACCGTAGAAAACAAGGAAAGTGCTGTATATGCTAAGAAAGCGAAAGTAAAGCCTGCAAAGCGATACGAAACGATAGTTGAATGGCAATTGAAGCGGCAGCAGTATATACTGCTTCTGCTGATGGCAGCACTACGTATGTACTGTTATTTTCAAAATCGGATACAGATTACATACTACAGAACGCCGGTACGTCTAAAGGTACGTATGAATAATTGAAGCTTTTTCAAGTTTTTTAGTAAATTTTGAAAATTCATGAAAAAGGAGAATTCTATGTTTGAACAGGATTATATCATGCATCTGATTGCGGAAATGGTCAGAGCATTTTTAAAGCTGCTTTTTAATATTGACCTGGATACAAAAGAAAGCCAGATTTTTAATGAGACAGAAATGGCAGCAGAGTATGATGAACTGATTACACTTGTGGACAACGGTAATATCAATGAAGCAGAAAATAAATTATTGGGCGGATTAAACGCTGAGAATATTCAGGAATTTAAACTGGCACTTATGTTTTATTCCTATCTGAATGAAAAGGATATGGACTTTCTTGCGGAGCATAATTTTTCAAAAAAAGAGATAACAGATGGACTAAAACATGTTTCAAAGGTTTATGGCTATGAAAGTATGGCAAATGCATTTCTAAGTATCCTGCCTGATTAGAAAGAATATAGTTACATGGCTTTATGAATAAGCTGAATAAGCCGCTTAAGTAATGGGCAATGGCTTAGGATTTTATATAAGATTTCTAATTAAACTGAAACGGCAGAAACATAAGATCAGGCCGAACAGCAAAGGTTCGGCCTGATTACTTAGCATGATACCGCCAGCGAAAATAAAATTTTCCGACAAATTAACGGAAGAATCTGTTACATGTAAGGACAAGATATACGGAGGAGGGCAAATGGATATAAATAAGTTAGCAGAACGGATTTTTAGTGACTTTGGCTTGAAAATTGAAACAGCAGTGCGTGCCGGAGGATGGACAAACGCTGTCTGGTACAATCAGGATATAGTCCTTCGTTTATCATTAGCAGAGAACAGTAATAAAATCAGGCGAGAAGTGCAATTGTCCGAGTTGTTAGGTAATAAGATCGGATATCCTTCTAACATAGCCACAGGTGTGATAGAGGGCTATGAATGGAGCATCTCCCAAAGGATAGAAGGGGTAAGTTTAAGTGAGGTATGGACTGAATTGTCATGGAAGGAACGTACACTTGCGGCTAAACAGTTGTGGGATATAATAAAAGAGGTTCATTCCGTCGAGATTGGACAAGCCCAAAGCTTATCTTCTAAAACGCCATGGTATAATGCTTTAGATAAAGAGGAAACAACACCAAGATTTAAATATTATATTGAAAAAGGAATCTTTACCCCAAAAGAAGGAAGTATTATGTTAGAGGTATTAGCTCAATTCTGGGATGCATTTGCTTTGGACAAACCAGTTTTAAATCATGGTGATATAACTAAAGATAATATTCTTTGGAATGATGGTAAAATAGTTTCTCTGCTGGATTTTGAGCACTCCGTCATTGCTCCTGCAGCAGTTGATTTAAATTCCTATATTAATTTACTTATTTTTGATAATGATATTTATATTGGAGAGAGTAATGATACGGAGTTTCAACATTATAAGCTTGAAATTAAAAAACTGCTGTGCAGTCATTTAGAAAGTAATAGCAGTAAATATTTACTTTCAGGAATAGCAATTTTGTATTATCAAAAATTTTTAGAGTTTTGGTTGGAGGAACAAACGGAAAGCTTGGAAGACTATTTTGCCTATAAACGATTAATTTCTTTTACAAAACATCCGGCTGGATATTTTTCGGAGATATTTGAGTGGTGAAATCTAAGGTGTATTGTTAATTTTATGGCAGATAAAATGTAAAATTAACTTAGTTAGTGGAAATCATGGGTAAAAATCCAAAGACCAATAAAATAGTATGGTGAAATGTATATAAAGAAGAATGAGTTAAGGAGATATTTCTATGATGAAAGCAAAAGTTATTGTATTTGACTTATTTGCGACGTTGATTCGTGATATTAGTTTTGATTTTAGTTCCGGCATAAGGTATCTGCATGAAAATATTTTGACGGAGGGTACGGATCAAACAGAATTTTTAAATTACGCGAATACATACTGGAAAGATTTGTATGACAAACGGGCTGAAGATAATTCGGAAGTATCGTTTGAAGAAGAACTGTTGGACTTTAAAAATAAATATGGGTTTAAAGTGGATTGGCCTCTTGAAGAAATACAATATAAATGTATGAAGAAAATGAATGAAACCGAGTTGTTTATGGATACTCATATAACCTTGGAAAAATTAAAGGCATTAAATATACCAATATATTTATTAAGCAATAGCATTTTTAATAAGGATGTAATGAAAAGATTCCTTAATCAATATGATTTGGAAAAATATTTTGAAGGTATTTATTTTAGCGCCGATTATAAAGTAAGAAAACCGCATAAAGAATTCTTTCAAGTTGTGATGAATGAGATTAAGAAACATAATAAAGAGATCAATCCGGATGAAATCTTTTATATCGGTGATAATTACAAAGCAGATGTACTCGGAGCTGCTAATTTTGGATTTACACCGGTGTTTTTAAATCGTAATCGGATTGATGATATAAATAAAGAGGATTTTAAAGAGATTACATCCTTGCTTGAAGTACTCGAATACATAAACTAACATACATAGTGGGAGGGAACAATGAAAAACAGACTAATTTTACTGGATGGTCATAGTAAACTACGAAGTTCAGGAGAATACCATTAATGAAAAATATTATAACAATTCAACATACACAATCGGTTCATCACACCAATGGTATGGTAGGTTCGTGGACGGATTGGGATTTATCCGATTTGGGAAAACAGCAGGCTGAACTTATTGGTAAGAATTTAAAAGATGAACTGGGAGATAAGAAATACGTAATGTACTCCTCGGATTTAAAGCGGGCGGTGCAGACAGCCGGCAATATTGCTGTTCACCTGGGAATCAATCCTGTTATCACAGAGATTTTAAGAGAACGAAATCTGGGTGATGCGGTGGGAAAATCCGTACAATGGTTAAGAGACAATATAGAATGTAAAGAGCAGACAATTGATGACAGAATGTTTCATAATGCGGAAAGCAGACGGGATGTCTGGAACCGGTTGAAGGAGTTTTACCGCTGCCTGATGGAGAACAGCGAAGAGAATATCATATTAGTTTCCCACGGAGATACGCTGAGCATCTTTAATATTATGTGGCTGGGGCTTCCTCCGGAGGCACTGAACTCCATTGACTTATTTGGTAAGGCCGGAGGCGTATCCTTTTTGCAGGCAACAGATGACGGGAAACATAAAATATTCCGGCTAAGTGATCTGTCTTATATGAAAGCAGGTATGGATTGACTTACTGCCGGAGCACAAGTATAATTAGTAAAACAATAGAATATTTTGAAGGGCAGAATTGAAGCTTGAAAGGAGTATAATTATGTTAGAATATAAATTTGATACGCAGTTACTAATTGAAGGACATGATCTTTCAGAAGATGCAATTAATGACTACATTACAGGTAATATTGAAGGTGACTGTCTGCTTGCGGTTGGGGATGAGGAGATGATTAAAATTCATTTTCATACGAATACGCCGTGGAAAGTGCTTGAGTACTGTGCCTCTCTGGGAGAAATATATGATATCGTCGTTGAGAATATGGAACGCCAGAGTAATGGCCTTAACGGCTAAACGACTCACAACCAATTGAGCACCTGTAAGGGATTTATAAAATTAAAGTTACTTCATAAAGAGCTGGTATTGCTGTTAAACGTCTGTTGGTTTCAAGTATGGAACTGCAGACGTTTTTGCTTTTATTGATATTGAATATTATTCTATTGCTTGCTATTCGCTTTTTCAATACATATAATAATAGTGAAAAATAGTAGAAATTCATATATATAATTGTCATCTTTATCCGTGAAGGGAAATTATGTAAAGAAGGGTTATATTATAGCCGGAGGAGAGAAGTGTTAAAGGAGATTGATTTATGAATGAAGTACAGTTAAGAATCATAGTTGCAGATGATGAAGCTATGCAGCGGAATGTGCTGAAAGAAATTATTCACAAACTATACCCGTCTTTTGAGGTGATTGCCTGCAGCAATGGGAAAGAGGTATACGAAAATTTAATGGAGAAACCGGCAGATATCGTTTTAACTGATATCCGTATGCCCATTATGGGAGGAATGGAGCTGATTAAAAAAATCTTTGAGGAATACCCGAAAACAAAATTAATTCTTATCAGTGCTCATCAGGAATTTGAATATGCCCAGAATGCAATCAAATATAAGGTGGTGGAGTATCTGATAAAACCCTTTCGTGTTTCAGAGGTGCAAAAGGTTCTGGAAAAGGTACGGTCTGAGATTCAAAAGGAATTTGAGAATGAAAACAGTCTGAATAAATATCAAATACTGGCGATGAAAGCAAAAAAGCAGGAAGAATACAATCTTTTGCAGGATATTCTTAAAGGGCATATGGAGGCAGTTAAATTCAATGAAGATAAGTATGGTATATTACAGGAATTTGGAACCATAGCTCTGATTCGGTGGAGAACAGAGTCCAAAGATGATCAAAAGGTGTACCGTGCATTATCAAAACAGCAGGAAAGTACTTTGATGGAACATATCGCATTTTTGTTTCCTCATATGTTTTTCGTACCCCAGGCAAATGATTTTAATAAGTCGGTTCATAAAGCCGCTTTGCTGCTGCCGAAAGAGACCGCCCTGGAAGTAGCGCAAAAACTGGAATACTGTCTGAAACAGCTGCAGCCGGATAATATTATTTTCTGGGCAGGTTTATCTAATACTAAATTATGCCTGGCAGAATCCGCAGCAGAGGGGCTGGTGCAGGCAGAAGAGATGTTAGCCTTTTACTTTTATGAGCCGGAGGGCGGTGTCTTTTCTTTTGATAAGATGCATACCATTATGGACATTCCGACAAAATCTACGGCCATCTATGAAAACCAGTTACACAAGGCTATACGGAATTCCGACGTAATCCAGATGCAGAATATTATAGATGGTATGAAAACTGCGCTGTCAAAAGAATCCAGATGCTATCCCAATAAAATAAAGCACCGGGTATCTTCCGTAATCGTATTAATTCTGAAAGAATTAGAAAATGAAATACTCCAGGTACAGTATGACCAATTATTAAACCAGTCCTACCAGATGTATGCGGAATGTGATTCCTTTGACCGTTTATTTGAAATTTCAAAGCAGTTATTGGGACAGGCTATCTTGTATTCCCGGCAGAAAGTAAACCAGGCCGATGTACTTGAGGAATGTATTGCATATATAAAAGCGCATCTTGATAGCGACCTGTCTCTCCAAAAGGTTGCGGATTACATTCACTTTCATCCCAATTATTTGTCCGGTAAGCTAAAGGAGAAAGTAGGGCTGCCCTATAGTGTATATGTTTTAAAACTAAGAATGGAATTAGCCTCCCGGCTGTTGATGGACACCAATGATAAGATACAGGACATTGCAGTAAGCTGCGGCTTTCATGACAGTAATTATTTTAACCGGATGTTTCGCCGGGAATTTAATATCTCCCCGGAACAATACAGAAAGGCTCATAAAAAATGGTGAAAATTAATATGGATCGGATGCTGTATCTGAGTCTGCGCAGCAAGCTGGGAATTATCCTGGCGGTGTTTGCCATTATTCCATCCTTTGTCATATACAGCCAGGTAATGAAAACCTATGAAAATGACATGATAAAGGTGGCTTCACAAAACGTGCAGTCTGTCGTGAAAACCAATAATAACCTGATTGATACCACACTTAACCGGATTGAGGACGCTTCCTATCTTATGCTGAATAATAAGGATTGCTTTGACTGTTTCTCCAATATGAATTCTTTTTCAGTGAGCGATTTCTTAAATGAAGACCGGGTCATATCGGATGTACTGGGGAAGCAGTTTGCTGCGAATAACACGGTTTATGCAAAGTATCTGTATACGTCTAAATGGATCTTTGATACGAATAATACCTCCATGAAACCTACCATTGAGGAAATACAAAACTTCGGTCTGGATAAAAAAGCTTCAGAAGCCGGGGGACAAGTATTATGGCTCACCGGCTATGATTATGGCAAATGGTTTCAGACGGAATATTTAAGTAAAAAAGAAAACTATAATTATCAGTACCCCATTACCATGGTCCGGCAGATGAACTTTCAATATTCACAAAACGGAAAGCTGTATGCTATGAAAAATGACCAGGAACGGCCGGTTCTGGTAGTGCATGTGCTGGAAGGGACACTGGCTTCCCTTTATGAAGGCAGTGTTAATTATGAAGGCAGTATCTATGGGGTTGTCAATGAAGAAGGAAGAATTATTTCCTCGGATAATAAGTTATTCCCTATTACCTCAATGGTACCGGAAGGGATTCTTAATTTGAAATCTTCTTCCGGTTATTCCTCTTACTGGTTCAATAACGTGGAATATTTACTGTGCTACGACGACATGGAAGGGCGTGGCTGGTTTTCTTTCTGCCTCATACCCATGTCAGAGGTAATCCAGACGACAAAAGAGCAGATGCAGAATTCCCAGAGGTGGATCACCCTGGTTTTACTGGCGGCTTCGGTACTCATTGCGGCACTCCTTTCGTCTACCATAAGCAAGCCCATAGCAGCCCTGACCAAGGCGGCGGAACGCGTATCAACAGGAGATTTCAGTGCGGATACCCCTGTTCCCAGGGGGAAAGATTTTAAAATCCTGACACAGACCTTTAATCATATGGAAACAGAAATCACCCGGTTAATTGATGAAAACTATAAGATTTCTCTGCGGGAAAAGGATACCCAGATCATGGCCCTGACCCTGCAGATCAATCCTCATTTTCTTTACAATACGTTAAATACCATTAATATGATGGCCATCCTAAACGATGACCACGAGACTTCGGATTTGATTGTAAGCTTGTCCGAGATGCTTCATTATTCCTTTAAAAACACAAATGAAAAGATACCTTTATCCGATGAAGTCCAGTGGACCATCAATTACATTAATATTATGTCCAGACGTTTTGAGGGAGTTTTTGAAACGGTAATCGATATTTCCAATGAACTTATGGTTTACAAAGTGCCCAAATTCTTTCTGCAGCCTATCGTGGAGAATTCTATTCTGCATGGCTTTGAAGGAATTTCGGGAGGCGGAATTTTAAAACTGGGTGCAAAAAAACAGGGAGATTTCATTGTTTTTACCGTTTCGGATAATGGTAAAGGCATGGAAACGGCAGACTATGAGAATATTATTCAGAAATCCAGAGAAGGCAGCATCGGTTTAACCAATGTATACCAGCGGTTATCTCTTATTTATGGGGATAATTATTCCATCGATTTAAAGTCAGTGCCCAGAGAGGGAACCACCTTTTACCTGACACTTCCCTGCCAAAACTAAAGAAAATGCAATTATCTTTGATTTGTACTATTATATGAGAATCCTCATATGGAAGAGGAGGGGGCGGTATGGTAAACTTTAATCACCGGGTTAATAAGACGTCTGATTCGCATAATAGGAATTCTGAAAGGAGATTTTTA
>JAEZSL010000396.1 GCA_023443925.1 Bacillota bacterium
ATGAAAACGGCAATATGATTTTCAAAAACGATCTGACGGAATTCTGGCAGATGCGAAGCTTTAGTACCATTGGAGGACCCAATATTGTACTGAATGATTATTATGATGTCGATGTGGAATATCCAAGGGATGCCCAGAGAGTATATGATGAACAGGTAGCGGGAGGAAAGAAGGAACTGCTGGAAGAGTATGAAGCCGTTTCACCGGCGGTATGGTTCTTACCGGAGGAACAATCCCAGTTAGATCAGCTGTTGCCTCAGATCAATAATGTTGTTGATGCCACCATCCAGACCTGGATTATTGATGGCGGTGCAGACACCGGTTTTGAGCAGTTTACAAAGGATTTGGACAGTGCAGGTTTACAGACCTTCCTGGAAGTTTACCAGAAAGCTTATGACAGATATCTGGCTAATATGAATAAGTAATGAATGAATTCTGAAAAACAAAATTTATTAGATTTATGAAGGTTTATAGGCGAGATTCGTAGATTTTATCATAATTTGGTATCTGCTAGAGAAGATAAATGGAAGCCGTAGCCTGGCTTGAAATAAAGTAGGGTTGCCATGACGGTACACCTGGCATTAAGACTGCTGTACACCTATTTAATTATGGGGAGTTACGGCAGTCTTTTTTTGAACCATAAAGTAGGATAAGGTTTTCTATATAAACAGGGGATAAAAGATAAATAATTAACTCAAACTTCGCACATGAATGAGTGCTATGCACCTTGAAAATTCAATAAATACTGGCATAAAAATAGCATTGAAACCGCTGGTTTTGTTATAATTAAGTCACCACAACAAAATCTAACAACCGGAGGCTAATGCTATGACTAACAGTATAACACAAGATAACCAGAATGATAACCAGATTTCTTCATCTATCAGAAAGTTTTTCACCAGATTTCATTTATCCTCAGCTCTCAAGGCTGCAAATGCATATAAATCAAAAGGGATTTACCTCACCTTTAAAGTCTGCAAAAGCTATCTCAGACTTGGTAAAGAATGTAATTCTCTTTCTTATGATGCAATGAGTGCTCAGGTAGCGGTTGTTTTTACCAGATATATGATGCTGTCCGTGGAGAACCGAGAGTCAAAAGATGAACGTTCTCTAGGGGAGCTGTTCTTATACTTTACCGATGAATTGTCTGTTATCACATGGATTCAGGCATTTCAAGTGATGCTTCAAATGTTCAGCAAGCTGCTATCCAATGATTGTGAGTTATCTGAAAATAAAATCTCTGATCTTACAGATGCGTTTATAAACACAATCCCATCCGCTCTGAGGGAGCGGCTAAAAGTAGTATAAAACGAGCAGAATATTGATAACTTAATTACTGCCAGGTATTGAATTTTCAAGGTGCATAGTTAAAATCTATGTGCGAAGTTTGAGTTAATAGTAAATAATTAGCTTTTATCATAAGAGAGAGAAAATGTAAAATATTTCAAAAAATGTAAAAAATCTATTGCAATTATAATAACGGTATGATAATATTTTTACAATATAGTTTTTACAATTATCATTTAAGTGAATGGTATCTCAACAATGGTTGTACTGCTTGATCAAAATTATTGAATGTGGTTATATGGATTTATGTTAACTTATATTAAAGAATGGCAGAGTAGTCATAACTTACAGTTATGATTATTTTTTTAGTTAGAAATTAAATATTTGCTGGTTTGTGGTTAATAAACCGACGACGGAGTCAAGGATTAGCACCTTGACTCCGTTTTTGTGTAACTGGTTAAATAATAGGAGCCATATGAAAGGAGACTTTCACTTACGGTTCTGTGAGAAGTTAGAGGTGAAATTCTTACTTACACGACTGAGAGATTGGAAGTTTCTGGGTTAGAGCCTTTCCTCCTACTCGATTAAATGAGGTTATATGGATAGTTAATTATTGTAGATGAAATATATATTTTTTATGAAAATATATAGGGTATATGCAGTTCCTGAGTAACTTGGGCCTCTTGGGAACTCAATATAAATAAAATTTATTAAGAAAGGAAGTATTATGGGGATAGGAGATTTAAAAATAGCATTGGATACGGCTTGGGTACTAATCGCAGCTTTTCTTGTATTTTTTATGAATTTGGGATTTGCATCGGTTGAAAGTGGATTTGCCAGATCCAAAAATGCGGTAAACATTTTATCTAAAAACTTTATTGTCTTTGCAGTTTCATCCTTAGGTTTTCTGCTGTTAGGATGGGGTATTATGTTTGGCGATGGTAATGGCTTCATTGGATTGAAAGGATTATTCTTTGTAAGTGGTGCTGATAATTCTCCCGCTTCGGGAGATGCATATTCCGGCGTGTACTCTGCAATATCCTGGACTGGTGTGCCGCTATGGGCAAAATTTTTCTTCCAGCTGGTATTCTGTGGAACAGCAGCTACTATTGTTTCAGGAGCGGTTGCAGAACGTATTAAGTACATTTCATTCATTGTTTTTTCATTTGCACTTACTTTATTAATTTATCCGGTTGTAGGACATTGGATATGGGGCGGTGGATGGCTTACAGGTATTGGATTTTGGGATTTTGCCGGCTCGACTGTAGTACACAGTGTAGGAGGATGGGCTGCTTTGACCGGTGCATTTATCCTGGGACCTAGAATTGGTAAGTATAAGGATGGAAAAGTCCAGGCGATTCCCGGTCACAATATGTCTTTAGCAACCATCGGTGTGTTTGTGCTCTGGCTTGGATGGTTTGGATTCAACCCCGGTTCTACTATGGCAGCGGACCCCAATGCTATTTCACATATTGTGGTTACGACGAATACAGCCGGAATCATAGCTGTCCTGACTGCGACAGCTACTTCTTGGATTATAATTGGTAAACCTGATCTCGGGATGAGCATTAATGGGTTATTGGCAGGCTTGGTTGCTATCACAGCATCCTGTGCTTTCGTAAGTGTACCTGTTTCATTGCTGATTGGCGCAATCGCAGGAGTTCTTGTAGTATTGTCAGTATTATTCTTTGATAAGGTAAAAATTGATGATCCGGTAGGTGCACTTTCTGTTCATTTGGTTAACGGTATATTTGGTACAATTTGTGTTGGCTTATTTGCCAAGGACGGAATTACGGGCGTGGCAACCGGCAACGGACTTTTCTATGGCGGTGGTTTCACACTTCTTGGTACTCAGCTAATAGGTATAGCATCAGTTGCAGCATTCGTAATAATATCTACTTCCGTAGTATGGCTTATAATTAAAGCAACTCTTGGCTTGCGTGTTAATAAGGAAGAAGAAATTCAAGGTTTGGATATTGGAGAGCATGGGAATCAGGCATATCCGGATTTTACGCCAGTCATTAAGGAATAATGGACCCGGCATAATTTTAATTCTTAGTGCCTCTAGGCAGATTAAATGTTTATTGAATATACTGTCAGAAACTAATTGGGTGAACGTGATCTTGAAGCATTATATAAGTTAAAATAGACTTTATAGATGGTTTGAAAGTTCTGCCTTCCGGCATACACAGTGGAAAACGTGTATGCATGGTAAGGCAGTTTTTATATATTTGCACTATAACTCAGCAAATACAAAAAAGTTACCGATTAACTGCGAGATTGGTACGATCTCATACCCCTTATCCTCAAGGCATGCTATCATTGCTTCCAGAGCATCCTTGATAAATTTTGATCCGTTATGACAAAGGATTATGGAACCACTGCTTAAATGTTTATTATCTAAAACCGAGTTTATAAGGGGTTCCACTCCGTAATCTTTCAAGTCTAAGGAATCCACGTCCCACTGCACTCAATGATAACCAAGTTCATCTGTGGTGTCGATTAATGTATCATTATAGTCGCCGTAGGGCGGCCGGAATAAATTCATTTCTATCCCGGTTAATTCTTTTACTTTGTTATGAACTGCTAAAATTTCGTCTTTACATTCTTCCAAAGAAAGCTGAGACATATGCTTATGATTCTCACTGTGGTTTCCCAGGTCATGACCTGCAGCCGCTATGGCTTTTACATCTTCCGGATATTCTTCAACCCAGCCTCCGGTCATAAAAAAAGACCAGATACCCTTTTATATATCATCTTTGCAAAAGTTGTTTCTCCGGAACCGGGAAGGCCCTTTACAATTATTAATCTATCCATCCATTATCACCTGCCTTTTATCACCAGGTTTTTAGGTCGGAAACCTTGAAGGTCCACTCGGGTGTAATCAGAATATCCTTTATATTTGCAGAAAACCAGGGAGAACCTTCCTTATCTCCCTTTAAAATCTGAATATCTTGAGCCGGCATGTAACTTTGAGCCAGTATAAAAATTTTTTCACCTGTTGTTTCATTCACAGCCAAATCAACAATAATGACGCAATGCCCTGGTGCACCGCCCTGTATGAATACATCACCGATTGCAAGGTCTGAAAGTGGTTTTTCAGTTAATTGTTTATCCAAAGATAAAGTGGAAGCATAGGCATAAACTATATCTAAATATTTTTGAAAGCTCTTATAAGAACGATTGTTAGTGCTGTTTGTTTTCCAGGAAACATTACTGCCATTCACAGAAATACCGCTGCCAGCCGCCCATTTCGAAAATTCCGCATTAAAACCGCTTACAAAGTTAAAGTTTATTTCATCATATCGTTCTTTCGAATATAGATATTCTGCTCGTAACCGGATTACTGCATCGGCACACTGTTGCAAATCCCTTTCTCCCAGACTAAAATTAACCACTGCTAAATAAACATCGTTCTGTTTTTCTCTGCCATCATAGTATTTTACTTTAATACCATCCTGCTTTAAGGGCAGATTCTGAAGATAGTATGCAAAGGATTCTTTTTCTGTTTCTATTCTCATAAATCCTTGAGGGACATCAAATCTTTCTATAATGGTGTTTCCATTAATACGTATAAGCGATTCGGCAGGAATTTCAGTTACATTTACTTCAGTTGTCTCGGTTTTTTGAATATTTTCTGAGCTTGGGGTGGTAAAATCCTGTGCAATAGAGTTTTCCGGTTGTGCAATAGTGTTTTCCGGCTGTTCAGTAGAATGTTCTGCTCTTAAATTTGTCTCACAGGCCGTAAAGAAAAACAGACATATACTATACATAAAAATGCAGGCCAAGCCATCTATCAGTTTGTTTTTCAATCTGTTCTTATTCTCTGCTATCAATGTTTTGCCTCCTTAAGAAATATAGGTTCTATATCCATTTTTTAAGTTCATTCGTAATTTCCAGCCTTTAGCATACTTTGGTAATTTGCATTTAAAGTAAGCTAATTCTTATATTATAGCATAACTAGTAAGATTTTACACCTGCTAAAGGGAGACACGGGTACATACAATGGCGGATGGGTGTATCTGAACCATTTTCTGATATATAAAAAATATGATTTTGGTGTTAAAAATCACATCTTACCCTTATATTAACAAATCTTTAATGGATTCTAATGAGAATATAATCCATTTGATATAAAAATAAGGCTGATATAATTGACTTTTTCTGTAAAGGATATTAAGATATTTAGAAGAGAAACCGTATGAGGTATATGGTATAATATAACTATAGAATTTCAAATTTTTAAATAATATTTTATTTTATAAAAAACTAAAAACAGGAAGTTACATGAAGTTATTACAGGAGTAAACCATGAAGAATAATAAGAATTTTACACTATACTGGATGGCTGCATTGGGGGCATTGCTGACAGTACCAATCGGTATTATTATATTGAAAAACTTCACAGAGATGTCTGTATTTTTAAAGACCCTGTATATTACAGTCATCTTTCTGGTCATAACAGGAGCCATAACTTTTCTCTACAGGCATATATTTGGCGTAACCATAGATGAGATTGCCCAGAATAAGAAAGTAACCGAACTGGATAAGAAACTTTACTGGCTGCTGTCATATATTAAAAAACAGAACAATACAAGCAAAAACATGCAAAGGCTGTTATTAAATGTAAATCAGATAATCGTACAAATCGAGAATTTTAATAGAAGAAAAGAAGTATATGTAAACCTCTTAGATCCGGAACAGCAGGAAAACGGTGCGGCGCTTATGGAACTTTTAAGTACTGTGGAGGATGCACTGGATTTTAATAGTGATAAGATTATAAACCGGATCAGGATATTTGATGATAAAGTGCAGAGCAGTATTATTAGTCAGAATCTGGAGTATATAGAAAATTATAAGGTCAGGAATGAAGCCATACTGACAGACTTTGAAAGGCTGATAGCGGAAGTATCCGGTATGAGTGATACGTCAGAGGAATTTGATATAAGTAAATTAACCGATATCATACAAGCCTTGGAAAATCTACGTACGGAAAAGGATGATGAAATGGATAGTCTGTATAAAAAATACGAGTAGGGAGCTAGTGTGAATTGCCTCGCGAAAAGCATGCGAGTCATCAGAAGAATAGCAAAAGCTGTTCTTCATGTTTTATGCAATGGAGCTAGTGTGATTAACGAATATTCAAGCAAAGAAAAGAATATTCAGAAAAGAGGATAAAATGGATAAAAATAATAAGGTTATAAAATTTATTTCAGGAATTGTAATTGTATTTGTAGTAGTGTTTATTATTGTAGGACTGTTAAGCAGGGGGAATCCCAGAGTACAGGAGGTAAACCAGAAAGAATATGAGGAGTATCAGAGTAAGGACTTAAACAGCAAAATTACTTATCTGAAGGATAAAATAAACCTGACTACCTCAACACCACGGAAAGCCTCGGTGGAACTGGCTACTCCGAATCTATATGATGAATTACCGGAAATCGGGAAGTATCCTTTGACGGTAGAAGGCACCGGAGATATTAACATCGAAATTTTCTCCAGCCCGGAAAAGGCCGGTGCGGACAAGGATGGCTGGCTTAATGAAGCAGCCGAAGAATTTAATAAACAGAAGTTAGAAGCAAATGGCAAGGTTTTGTCCGTATCCATCCGAAATGTTTCCTCCGGACAGGGGGCCGATTATATTATATCCGGTAAATATCTGCCGGATGCATTTACTCCTTCCTCCGTAATATGGGGTAATCTCATCACCGCCCAGGGAGGCAAGGCAGCCTTGGCGGCGGAAAGCCTGGTGGGCAATGTTGCCGGCATTCTGGTAAGCAAAGATACGAAAAGCAAGCTGGAGTCGGCTTACGGCAAGGCAGATCTGGAAGCGGTTATTAAAGCGGTTGTTAATAATGAAATAGTAATGGGATATACAAACCCCCTGGCAAGTTCTACCGGGTTGAATTTCTTATTAAGTACCCTTAATTATTATGATTCCAGTGATTTATTAAGCGAATCAGCCAAAAACGGTTTTACGGCATTTCAGAATAACATACCATATGTAGCTTATACTACCATGCAGATGAGAGATAGTGCTTCGTCCGGCAAGTTAGACGGTATGATAATGGAATACCAGACCTATGTTAATGATAAGGAATTATCCAAGTATGAATTTATACCTTTTGGCATCCGGCATGATAATCCCATCTATTCTATCGGTACTTTATCTGCTGACAAACAAGCCGTGCTGGATGAATTTATTAAGTACTGTAATGGTGCCAAAGCCCAGGAATTAGCCGCTGAGTATGGGTTTAACGGGTTAAAAGATTATAAAGGAGAAGCATATGATGCTTCCGGCAGTACG
Source organism: Bacillota bacterium (assembly GCA_023443925.1). The sequence continues at coordinate 7,595 of JAEZSL010000396.1, forward strand.
ATTTTACAGGCACAGAAGCTCTGGAAAGAGAACAAGGACGGCGGGAAAGATATCATAGCTGTATTTGTAGCGGATACCAGCGGCAGTATGGACGGAGATCCTTTAATGCAGCTGAAAAAGAGTTTAATAAACGGTGCCCAGTATATCAATGATAATAATAGTATCGGTTTGGTAAGCTACAGCTCGGATGTAGTAGTGGAAGTTCCCATCGGTAAGTTCAATCTGAACCAGAGGGCTTACTTCCAGGGAGCCGTAGAGGATCTGCAGGCAGTAGGCGGTACCGCCTCTTATGATGGCATTACGGTAGGTATTGACATGCTTTTAAAAGCAAAAGAAAGTAATCCCAGCGCCAAGCTGATGCTCTTTTTGTTAAGTGACGGCGCAACCAATGAAGGAAATAGTCTGGAATTTGTTTCACCAGTTATAAAAGAATCCGGTATTCCAATCTATACCATCGGTTATAATGCGGATATCGAAGCTTTGCAGACCATATCCGGTATCAACGAGGCTTCCAGTATTAATGCCGACTCCGATGATGTAATCTATAAAATAAAGAGCTTGTTTAATGCTCAGATGTAAACCAATGCAGTTTTAACGGCAAATATAAACGATATTTTTAAATTACCATAACGGTTTAATAAGAAGTAAATAAAGAATTTATATAAGGCTCTATAAATCTTGGGGGTATGTTAAATACATTGAGGTGACCCCGCAAAGTCAGACCTAAAAAGCTAACTTTTAGGATTCAGTTCACCTACTTCCAACATATATTAAAGAACCTGATTATAGAAGCTTATTATAGCACCTATGTAAGTAAGTTAATATGAAATCACTCTAAGGGTTTTTGGTGTCATAGCTGAATAAGCTATGGCGACTAAAAGCCCTTTTGTTTTGCCAAGAAAAAATAAATTTAGCAGTTGGCCTGTAATTGTGCAAAATGTTTAATAAAATAAAAATAAAACTAAATTATTTGTGCAAAAAATTAAACATTTTTGATCAAAAAACCCCCTGTTTTTTTATTTCACCCTAATATAAAATAAAAAAGTCACTAAATTATGCAAATGTAATATATTTTACTTGCAAAGAAGGAGGATGGACATGAAAAAATCCAGAAATAAAAAATTAATTGCCCTTTTATTATGTTTGATTGTGGCAGCAGGAATGCTTGGCGGGTGTAAGGCAGGCGGGGACAAGTCACAGCCAACAAAAGCAGGTTCGGAATCTAAGACAAAAGAAGGTGCAAAAGCGGATACGACAAAAGGGGAAGAGCTAACCGCTATCTGTGTGGGAACCGAATCTGATACCTATTTAAGTGCTTATAAGTCTATTGTGGAGGATTTCAATAAGACAAATCAATATGGGGTTACGATAAATATGGAGTTCTATGAGAACGAACAATATAAAACCAAACTAACAACCCTTATGGCCTCCGATGCGGTACCGGATATATTCTTTACCTGGGAACTGG
>JAEZSL010000399.1 GCA_023443925.1 Bacillota bacterium
ATTTCTACGGGAGATATCTTCAGAGCCAACATTAAAAACGGAACTGAACTTGGTAATAAGGCTAAATCTTACATGGATCAGGGCTTACTGGTTCCGGATGAGCTGGTAGTAGATTTAGTGGTAGACAGGGTAAAACAGGATGACTGTGAAAATGGTTATGTATTTGATGGTTTTCCCAGAACAATTCCTCAGGCAGAAGCTTTGGATACCGCACTCAAAGTTATTGATGAAAAAATAGACTATGCAGTAAATGTTGAAGTGCCGGATTCCAATATTGTTGAAAGAATGTCCGGACGCAGAGCCTGCTTAAACTGCGGTGCAACTTATCATCTTCAGTACATTCCCACTAAAACGGAAGGTATCTGTGATGTCTGCGGTTCTGAACTGGTTTTAAGGGATGATGATAAGCCTGAAACCGTTTTAAAGAGATTAAACGTATATCATGAACAGACACAGCCTTTAATTGATTATTATAAGAACCAGGGGATTTTAGCTGAAGTTGACGGAACCAAGGATATGGCTGAAGTATTTGAAGCAATCGTTCGTGTTTTGGAACAATAAGATCCATAGAAAGCATAATATTATGTTTTGCAATGAATGGGAGAGGTTATGTCGGTAATTATTAAATCAGAGAGAGAAATTGAATTAATGCGGGAAGCTGGCAACATCCTGGCAATTGTACATGAAGAGCTTGAAAAATATGTTAAGCCCGGCATATCTACCCTGGATATTGACAAAAAAGCAGTTGAGATAATCAAAAGCTACGGCTGCATACCATCCTTTTTAAACTATAATGGTTTTCCTGCCTCAATCTGCGTATCCATTAATGATCAGGTAGTACACGGAATACCTAATAAGAATACATTTTTAAGAGATGGAGATATTGTCAGTTTAGATGCAGGTGTTATTTATAAAGGCTATCAATCCGATGCCGCAAGAACCTGGGCAATAGGAGAAATCAGCGAGGAAGCCGCAAAGCTTATTAAAGTTACCAGACAAAGTTTTTACGAAGGTATTAAATATGCAAAAGCTGGCAATCATCTATATGAAATCTCTGCAGCAATTCAAGATTATGTGGAATCTTTCGGTTTTTCAGTAGTCAGGGATCTGGTAGGTCATGGAATCGGGAAAAACTTACACGAGGAACCCCAGATACCGAATTTCAGACAAAAAAGAAGAGGTATCCGCCTGGAAGCGGGAATGACTTTGGCAATTGAACCCATGATTAACATCGGAAGATATGATGTTTATTGGGAAGATGATGACTGGACGGTAGTAACGGAGGACGGCTCTTTGTCCGCTCATTATGAGAATACCATTCTTATTACAGAAGGGGAACCGGAGATATTATCCATAAGGAGTTAACTTCTTATTTGTGCAGTATCGTAAGCCAGCTTTATTACCCGGTAGAGAGGCAATATAAACAAAAGTGGAGATCCAATATGTTTTTATATGAATTCGGCAGTTTCGTTGTATCCATAGCCGGCCATGACAAAGGTGAAGTTTTTGTCATACTAAACTCAGATTCAGAATATGTTTATTTGATGGATGGCAAAAACCGAACATTCGAAAGACCTAAGAAGAAGAACATAAAGCATGTTCAGGGTGTTCATTACGCAGATAAATTTCTGATGGAAAAACACCAGAGACAAGAAAAAATAATCGATGAAGATGTCAAAAGAGCAATTAAGCTCTATAGAACTGAAAAATGTAGTCATTGTTAGTATGTAGTGATGATTAGCGTGGAAATGTCAGATGAATAACATTTCTTCGAATCATGGAGGTGACATAATGTCAAAATCAGATGTAGTAGAAATTGAAGGAACCGTAATTGAAAAATTGCCCAATGCAATGTTTCAGGTAGAGTTAGAGAATGGACATAGAGTTTTAGCACATATCAGCGGCAAACTCCGTATGAACTTCATTAAAATTGTACCGGGCGATAAAGTAACCCTGGAACTATCTCCATATGATTTAACTAAAGGTAGAATTATTTGGCGTGACAAATAATTTAAATAAATTTCAAGTAAATCAATAAAAATGTAATATTTTACTTGATATATTATTATAACAGTGTTATAATGATAGACGGACTTTTTTTGAAAGGAGTGAATTACTGTGAAAGTAAGGTCATCAGTAAAACCCATCTGTGAAAAGTGCAAGATTATTAAAAGAAAGGGAAGCATCAGAGTAATCTGTGAAAATCCCAGACACAAACAAAGACAGGGCTAATATTCAATAGAAGAGCTGGCCGGATAACGGCAGTCTTTTATTGTTTTATATAAGTATAGTTCTTGCTTTTTGTGTTACAATCTGCATTTTAGCAATTGTGATATTGTGGACAATTTTATTAGTTGTTTTGAAAGCACAATACGTCTGCCTTTTGGCGGCGTAATCATGTCATTATCATGATTTCAGCAGGCATAGGGGTAAGACCCTTTGTTTGTCACAATTTAAAGCGGCTGAGCAATGAAACACTTGGAAGAGTTGTTCGTTGCGAATAATTAAAATATGTTTTATGAAAGTAACATTAATCCCAGAGGGTGAAGTCTTAAGTATACATTTCACCATATATTAGCGCGGCTATTATATGATACGATTAGAAATCACTCTTATTAAAATCCAACGGAGGTGTAATACGCACATGGCTCGTATCAGTGGTGTAGATTTACCAAGAGAGAAACGTGTAGAAATCGGTCTTACTTATATTTACGGTATCGGAAGAGTAAGCTCCAACCGTATTCTAAAAGAAGCTAACGTTAATCCCGACACACGTGTCAGAGATTTAACTGACGAAGAAGTAGGTAGAATTCGTGATATTATCGATGCAACACAAATGGTTGAAGGTGATTTAAGAAGAGAAATCGCTTTAAACATTAAGAGACTTCAGGAAATCGGATGCTATAGAGGAATCCGTCACAGAAAAGGCCTTCCTGTTCGTGGTCAGAAAACAAAAACAAACGCTAGAACAAGAAAAGGACCTAAGCGTACAGTTGCAAATAAGAAGAAATAATTTAACTGTTCGATTGTTCCGAGGAATTTGTATAATTCCGGATTATGCAGCGTAAAGCATATAAGATGCTTTGCCGTGCCGGTATAAAAGGCTGGTATCGATGCATATGATTGTTCACATGAACCGCCGTGACAAAATAGTCACGCAGTAATTAAGTAGTTAAAAAATCCAATAGGAGGGTTTGTTAAATGGCTAAAAAGATAGCAAAAAAAGTGACTAAGAAACGTGTCAAAAAGAACGTCGATCGTGGACAGGCACATATCCAGTCATCTTTTAATAATACAATTGTTACTCTGACAGATGCAGAAGGCAATGCTCTTTCATGGGCTAGTGCTGGTGGATTAGGATTCAGAGGATCCAGAAAGTCAACACCATATGCAGCTCAGATGGCAGCAGAGACAGCAGCAAAAGCAGCATTAGTACATGGTTTAAGATCAGTGGATGTTATGGTTAAAGGCCCGGGTTCAGGAAGAGAAGCAGCAATTCGTGCGCTTCAGGCTTGCGGTATTGAAGTAACCAGTATTAAGGATGTCACTCCCGTTCCTCACAACGGATGTAGACCTCCGAAACGTAGAAGAGTTTAATAGGAGGTAAGTTAAGATGGCAAGAGACATGGGTCCTGTTTTAAAGAAATGCAGATCACTTGGTCTGGAACCTGCATACTTAGGTATAGATAAGAAGTCCAACAGAACTTCTTCAAGAGCCGGGAAAAAAGTGAGCGAGTATGGTACTCAGTTAAGAGAAAAACAGAAAGCTAAATTTATCTACGGTATTCTGGAAAAACCTTTCAGAAATAATTTTGATAAAGCTAAGAAAATGAAATATGGTACAACCGGCGAGAATCTGATGATTCTTCTTGAACTTAGACTGGATAATGTAATTTTCCGTTTGGGACTTGGAAGAACCAGAAGCGAATCCAGACAGATTGTTGACCATAAGCATGTTTTAGTAAATGGAAAATGCATTAATATTCCATCCTACGTTGTAAAAGCTGGAGACGTTATTGAAATCAAAGAAAAATTCAAGAGCGCTCAGAGATATAAAGATGTATTAGAAGTAACAGCTGGAAGAACAGTACCAGCTTGGCTTGAAGTTGATCACGAAGCTCTCAGGGGCACAGTAAAAGAGATTCCTTCAAGAGATCAAATTGATGTACCGGTAAATGAAATGCTTATCGTCGAGTTGTATTCTAAGTAATCATTAATCGTATCATAATAACCCAAAAGGAGGGTCCTATTGTGTTTGATTTTGAGAAACCAAAAATTGAAATTGCAGAAATTTCTGAAGATAAAAAA
>JAEZSL010000107.1 GCA_023443925.1 Bacillota bacterium
TAAAAGTCTCTCCGTTAAATAAGTAAGGTGCTTTCGCCTCGTCGTCCCAATACCTTATATATCCGTTTTTATTAATATAATCCTGAAGCAGAATATGATAAGCCGGGCCATAGCCGCCTGTTGTTCCTGCTCTTTGATGTAATCCATGTTCAATATCCGGTACCTCTCTCCATTCTCTGGAATAAAAGGCAGCACCGATTACCAGTTTCTCCTTCGGTACCCCAGCCTGTATAAAACAATTCACTGTTTTATCCGTACTGGCCGGATACAAGTCTCTTTTGTTGGAATACAGACTGGTATGGTGGCCGGTATAGGCTAAAAAACCTCCCTTTAGGTCATAGGTCATCAACTGAACATAATCCAGATATTTTTGTACTTTATGCATCTCAGTACAGGTAGTAAAATATTCATCCCCGCCTGCCGCAATGGTTAGCAGATAGGCTTTTTCCACTGCATCATCCAAGGTCTTTCTTAAGGCTTCTATCAGAAAAGTGAAATTTTCTCTGTCATTTTCACTTCCATCGATTCCCGCGACACGTAAGCAGGGATATTCCCAATCAAGATCGATTCCATCCAAATTATATTCCTTTATTAGGTCTACCGCCGAAACAGCCAGCCGTTTCCTGTTTTCCTCTGTCATGGCAGCTTCAGAGAAGCCCCCGGCACCCCAGCCTCCAATGGATAATAGAATTTTAATATCCGGATTACAGGATTTTATCCGGGCTAAGGCAGTTCTGCATTCCGGATGGTTCCAATCCGCCTGTCCCTGCCGGATGTGTCCAAACGCAATATTAATCACATCCAGACTATTTATATCTTCTTCGGTCACCTTTATTAAATCTCCGGTGCCGACATATCCAATTAACTTACCCATTATCCGTTTTCTTTTCCTCCCCGATATTCTGTCCCTTCCAGCTGTTGAACTGAATTAACAACTTTTTAAATGTAAGTCAGAGATTTTTATCATTTAATCCAAGCTCAGGCGTTACATTTAAAGTGCATGCTCTTTCGTAAACTGTATTAATTCGTCCACCGTAGTAAAGGCCAGGCTTGTTACCGTATCGGCACAACCATAGTAGAGTGCAATCCTGCCGGTATCCTTATCAGTCAGGGCAGCGCAGGGAAATACTACGTTTGGCACATCCCCGACACACTCATAATATTCTTCCGGGCCAAGAATATAATACTTGGAACGGTATTTTACCTTCCAGGGCTCCTCCAGATCCAGTATGGCAGAACCCACACGGTATACAAAGCCGTTGCAGGTATTAATTACTCCATGATAAATCAGCAGCCAGCCTTCGTCCGTCTCAATGGGAATGGGACCTGGCCCGATTTTAGTACATTGCCATGCGGACTCATCCCCTTTAAAGGAAGACATAACATGCCTGTGATGTCCCCAGTATTCCAAGTCACTGCTCTGGCTGTAAAATATATCACCGAAAGGAGTATGTCCCGTATCACTGGGCCTGCTTAGCATTGCATATTTGCCGTTGATTTTTCTGGGAAATAAGACACCGTTGCGGTTATAGGGTAAAAACGCATTTTCCAACTGGTAGAAGGTCACGAAGTCAAAGGTGTAGCCTACACCAATGGTAGGACCATGGTATCCGTTGCACCAGGTAATATAATACCTGTCATCAATAAAACACACCCTTGGATCATAGCGGTATTCCCTTTTTAATATCTCCTGGTCGTCGCCCAAAAAGGTAATGGGCTGTTCATTTATATTCCAGTGAACGCCATCTTCACTGAATCCTGCAAAGATATCCATGCTCACCGCCCTGCTGTCACAGCGGAATACTCCTGCAAACCCTTCCTTATAGGGAACTACGGCACTATTAAAAATGCTGTTAGAGCTTGGGATGGCGTCTCTTTGTATAATCGGATTGTTGTTATAGCGCCAGACCGGCTTTTTATACCCCTCCGGTTTTGCCTGCCAGGGTATGGATGGCAGTGAATTTCCAATAATCTTACTCATTTGTTTTCCTCCTAGTAATTTATTAAGTTTTCAAAATGTCCAGCTTTTTTACTTTCTGCTCTTCTAAAAATTTTTCCGGTAATTTAAAGATGCTCTCAGGCAAATATTCCGGCACCATAGTGATGAGTTATACCGGAGGTTTTGGGTCCGGCAGATTACTGCTTTACTTCAGACAATCTGCAAAACTCTGCTTACACTTCCAGTTTATATACTCTGGCAATCGGCGCAGCAGTTTTATCATAACTAGGTGCATTTACCATTATCCCTCCTGCACCTCCGGAAAACGAAACCGTTTCTCCGGTATCCAGCATCGTTACTTTTTTTATATTACCTTCATAGGGTATCCATACCTCACCGGGAACGGTTGTTTCTTCCTTTGTAAACAGTTCCAAGGCATATACGTTTTCCCCTTTTCTGGTAAACGCAATGTTTCCTTTTTTGTAAGGTGCGCAGACTCTTGTACCATAAATAGCTTCTCCAAATACTTTCAGCCATGCTCCCATTCCCTTTAAGGCTGCCACCGCTCCCTTTGGAAGCCTTCCGTCGGGCTGGGGTCCTACATTAATTGCCAGATTTCCGCCCTTTGCTACGATATCCGTTAACAGATGTATCACCTCTCTGGGAGATTTATACGTGTCTTCATAGGCAAAGGAAAAGGATGTACCAAGAGTAATACAGCTTTCCCACGGTACTCCCAGTGGTTTTTCCGGTACGCATTGTTCCGGTGTAATATAATTCTCGTAAGGCCCTCCGATGGTTCTGTCCGCACACAGCATTCCGGGCTGCCAGGTCCTGATTTCCTCGATTATTTCGCCAAGACGGATATCCTGTCCTGACTGCTCACATACCCAGCCGGCATCAAACCACATGATATCCAGCTTTCCGTAACGGGTTGCAAGCTCTTTAATCTGATTACCGGTAAACCGGACAAACTTTTCCCATTGCTCCGGGTGTTCTGCCGGTACATAAGAAGGGCCTCTCCACATATAGTCCCCTCTAGGATAACCGTTTGCCCAGTAACTGTCAATATGCCAGTCCGCTTTGGAGAAATAAGCTGCAATACCAATACCTTTCTTCCGGAAAGCTTCAAATAAATGGCCGCATATATCCGCATATTTATTGGTATGATAAGGACAGTCTTCCCCAGTAATTTTATAGTCGGAATATTGGGAGTCCCACATACAAAAACCATCATGGTGCTTCGTGGTAAATACCAGATAGCGGATACCGGCCTCCGCAGCAATATCCGCCCATTTTTCCGGTTCAAAACGGATTGGGTTAAAGGTTTTATTCAACCCAAAATACTGTTCTTTGAATTCCTCCGCACTGGCCTCCCAGTCAATTCCGTTTCTGGACCATTCTGCATCTGCATCGGATAGTGCCCAGGACTCCACAATTCCAAGCTGGGAATAGGGACCCCAATGCATCATCAGTGCCAGTTTCTGATCCTGGAACCATTCCAGCTTTTTAAGCACTTCTGCATCAGTTGGCCACACGTAATCGTCGGCGGCACTGTAGTTATGTACGCCTTGCTGAATCTTTTCTTCCGGTTCCCCTTCCTTCGGCTGTTCCATAAGATTATCTGACATTGTTCTCGTTGTCTCTCCTAAATACGCTGAAACAACTGTATCATCTATTTCCATCTCCTCTACCTGATCCTTTCATTTCTAATGACATAACTTTTATAATTAATGCACCAGACTTTTTCTTCCCAAATCCCTTTTCATTACTGAAAATTCCCCTTCAACCCGAAAGCAAGAAAAGCATATTACTATACAAAACCCGTAATATGCTTTTCTCCGGTACTGTTTAAACATCAGCCCAGATGCCTTGCGGTATGGTTTTTTGCTGCTATTCAGCTATTGTTTCAATGCCGCGCATCTTAGCCCAATCTTCCAGTCCTAAAGAATAGAGACCATCTACATATTCTTTCCATTGTGCATCATCATTTACATCCAGTTCTCCTGTTACAAACAGCGCCTGCTGTTGATTAAAGTAATCTTTAAGTGCCGTACTGACGTCTGAATATCTGTCAATATCATCAAGAGCTATCCAGTTAGTAGGAATCACCTCTTTTGTTAAATTCGGCTCATATATATTCTCCATGGCCTTTTTCTCATCATATAGCGGATTGTCTTCCACAAACTTATATCCGGCGGGTAAATACTTCGGAAGAGCCTGAGGCCACAGATTGCTCCAGCTTACCTTTTCCTGCATCTCTTCCGGCAGAGTTGCTGTATCGATGGCACGGTATCCGTCACCTTCTTTAAAGGTAACTACATCCACAGGCCCTCTGCTGCATCCGATACCATTTTCCAATGCAAATGCATTGTCAAACCAACGGCAGATTATCTCCGGATTCTTGGCCTTATCCGTGATAACTGCCTGGGTTCTAAATACACTGAAGCCATTGGTATCTTTTAACCATACGCCGCCCTTATCTGTATTCAGAACGGGAAGAACATCTAATTCACTTTTTTCTGTGGTCTGTACAATCCCGGAGAATTCATTGCTGCCGTAAGCTATGGATACACCGTACAGATCCTTATTTCCTTTGCCTTCCCAGGTGGAACTGTCTTGCGTGAAGAGTTCCACATCTACGAGGCCCTGTTTATAGAGGCCGCTAAACCAGCTTAAAAACTTTCTGTAATCTTTGCTGGCACCGCCGTAAACGACTTTATCATTTTGTAAAGCAACACCGTTTTTATCCATAGGCAAACCAAACCATCCGGCCATAGCTTCAATGTGTTTATTGTTGGGGTCAGCAGAAAATGGGATTTCATCGTTTGGATCTCCATTTCCGTTGGCATCCTTTTCTTTGAAAGCTTTTAACACTGCTTCGAATTCTTCTGTGGTGGAAGGCATTTCCATTCCAACATTTTTCAGCCATTTTCCGTTGATATAAGGTGAATAAGCCACAGTTGTATCGCCTGTTACATAAGGAATTGTATAGATATGCCCGTCAGGAGTCGTCATTTTTTCTCTCACACCCGGTAAATCCAGGATGGCTGAGATATTGGGGCAGTATTTCTCAAAATAATCTTCCAGGGGAATGAAGATACCCTGCTGTACCCCATAGGTCAGAATCATACTGTCGCTTAAAGTCCAACCGCCGATTACATCTGCATAATCACCGGAGTTCAAATCCAGATTCAACCTCTCCGTAGCAGTTTCATAAGGGAAAAGTTTTAAAGTTACATCTACATTTGTCTGTTTCTTAAACTCATCTAACATGTAAAATTCTCCTGTTTCACTGGAGTCATCAACAAAGATAGAGAACCCATAAGTACCATCATCTACAAGAGGAAGTCCCTCTTGATACATCAGACCGTTTACCTTTCCATTTTCATCGGTTGTGTCTGCCGCAGCATCCGGTGCCGATGTTTTGCTGGTGCCAGCCGCGTTGTTTCCTTTGCCGCAGCCTGTAAGTGCTGTTGTGCACATGGCTACAGCCAGTAAAAGTGCAATCGCTTTTCTTTTCATATATTTCCTCCTCTTATTTAGATAGTTTCAGGAATATAAGCTTATTTTTTCAAGCTTTTCATCCCTTTATTTAAAAATCAGCTACTGTTTTGCCGAAACCACTTGGCAAGTCGTCTAAAATCTGCGGCAAAGCCGATTATGTATTTTTTTGACTGGGAGCCGATTTTTATATTACCAGTTACTACAAAAGAGCCTTCTTTACACTGCAAATCCAAACATTCTTCTTCCATGTTATGTTCAATCTGCTTTATAAAAGCTTAAGAGATTCCCATACTATTCTATTTTTAGCCAACATCTAAACCGGGTCTCATCCTTTTACAGAACCAATCATAACGCCTTTTACAAAATGCTTCTGGATAAAGGGATACAGCGCCAGCACAGGAATACTGCTGATTATAATCAGAGAATACTTCATAACATCGATTAATTGCTGTTTTTCACGCAGGGCTTCTCTGGCCGCCTGTGTGGTTGCCGTTTGAGACAGCGCCGTCTCATTCGTAATCAGGATATTACGCAATACAAGCTGCAGCGGATAATGATCCTTATCAGAAATATATACCAGCGCCGAGAAGTAGGAGTTCCAATGCCCTACGCCGTAGTACAGCACAAGAATGGCAATGATGGCCTTCGAAAGCGGAAGTGCAATTTGAAAGAAAAACTTTCCATGGGAACAGCCGTCAATTTCGGCTGCCTCATAGAGTTCCTCTGAAATATTGGACTTGAAGAAGGTTCTGGCTACTATCATGTTATATACACTTAAACAGCCGGGCAGAATAAGTGCCCACATGGAATTTAACATATGTAAGTTCTTGACTACCAGATAAGTTGGAATCAGACCGCCTCCAAAAAACATGGTTATCATATAAAATATTGTGATGGGCTTCTTTCCGCCAAAAACACTTCTGGACAGGGCATATGCCGTAGGCAGCGTGACAACTAAATTAATACCAATTCCGCAGATAGTATAAAAAACAGAGTTCAAAAAACCTCTCATAACTGCATTATTCTTAAATACTTCCACATAGCCCTTTAAAGTAAAGCCAATCGGTTTCCATAAAACATCACCGCTGGAGACGGCACTGGGATCACTAATGGAGGAAATGACAACCCAGTACAAGGGATATGCTACAATAATCAAAATAACCGACAGAATAAGGAAAGTCACCGTGTCAAAAATAATGTCTTCTTTGCAGCGCTTTGTTCTCCTTTTTCTGAAAGATTGTACCGCTCTTTCTTTCTTCATTTTTACACCCATCGCATATCCCAGGCTGGCGGGATATCTGCCACAGAATAGAACGTGAAACATGTTTCACAGAGCAAAAGAATCATCTTGTGGCACCTTTCATTTATATTTTCTTTTACTCTTATATCGATTAAATACCATCGCATGCGTTGGTATTTACCATAAGCATGCATTGGCATTTACCACAAGCATGCATTGGCATTTACCACAAGCATGCATTGGCTTCTACCATAAGCTGTTGCCGGAAAGCTTATCGGCCGCTTTATTTACCGCTACAAGCAAAATCAGGTTTATTAAGGTGTTAAAGAGACCAATTGCCGTTGAATAGGATATGTCGTTATTAATCAGACCCACCTTATATACATAGGTTGAGATTATCTCCGATACGGTCAGGTTCAGGTTATTCTGCAGCAGATAGGCTTTTTCAAATCCCACAGAGAGAATGCTTCCGCAGTTCATAATCAGCAGAATGGTGGCAGTGGGCAGAATAGAAGGAAGATCGATATGCCGGATCAGCTGGAGTTTCGTTGCTCCGTCACAACGGCCCGCTTCATGCAGCTCCGGACTGATACCGGACAACGCAGCGAAATAAATAACAGAACTCCATCCAGTACTTTGCCAAACACCGGTCCACACATAGATGTGCCTCCAATATTCTTTCTTAGCCATAAAATTAAGGGGATCTAAACCAAAGAAATTCATAATATTATTGATAACACCTACGGAAGGTGACAAAAACAGGATGATCATACCGCACATAACAACTGTGGAAATAAAGTTCGGTGCATAGGTAACCGTCTGAATTACTTTGCGGTACCTTTTATGCCTGAAAGAATTCAGCATCAGTGCCAGGATAATTGGAATCGGAAAGGATACGATCAGCCCGTACAGACTCAAGACTAATGTATTCCTGATGGTTGATTCAAAATAGGGAGATTCAAAGAATCTCTGGAAGTAATACAACCCCACCCATGGACTGCCCCATATACCTGCCCTTCCGTTATACCTTCTGAAAGCAAGCTGGATTCCATACATAGGAACGTAACTGAAGATGAAGGTTAATACAATACCCGGCAGGCAGAACATCCAGAGTGACATATCTCTTTTCAGTACCTGCAGTATATGGCCTTTCTTCTTTTTTGTCGTAGAATTCATGTTTCTCTCCTCCTCAATTCTCCTTTTTCTGTTTACCTGTCCTTCATTCTTATGCTTTCGACATTTTGAACAATATTAACACTTTTTTATTAGACAAATTATTATTTGTTTATTATTTATAAATAAATTAATATTTTTTAACGTTTCATAGTGTTTTTGATGGTTGAATTTTAACATGTGTTCACTTTAATGTCAATATAATTTATAAAAATGTTCTATTTATTTTAACTTTTTCTTCTCGCTTTCTTTAAAATATATTCAATACAGTCATCATATGATGATTAACCCTTAAAAAAAGTATATATTAATACGTTAATAACATTATAAGTTTGTTATTATTAATATATATTGAATATTTTATTTAACATTTGTTTTCAAATTTTTTTAAGTTTTTATAAAATGTTCACTTGTCAATTCCAACATATTACACTCGGTAGATTTTTTTCTTTTTGGAGATTAAAAACAGGTAACACTCGGGGTTTAAAGATTTATCTTTCATACAAATCTGCAAATCTTTCATACAAATGTTTCATACAATATCCGTTCTGGTTATTGTTGGTATCAAAATAAACTTACTTCCACAGATAACCTTAACTCAAAAGTAATATTGCAAATATAACTTTTATATTTTATTTTTTATGTATCAACATATTATCCTATTGTTTTTGTCCACTTTTGTATATTTTTTGTTCACATTTGTTAATTTTTTATTGTAAAAATGTACACCTAATGCTATAATCAAAAAATAATCCGCAATTGTGTTACTTGGTATAAAGCCCTTTTATGAACAGAATTGCTATGAAGCACCACAAAACCACCTAAACAAACTTGTATGAAACAGAATTGTTTAAAACTAAAATAGTTTCTGAAAATTTTTAAATCCTTGCAGAAATGAGGTATAACATGAACCCTATCAGAATTCCAATCCCGGCAGTAGATTTCAACCCACCTGTTTACCAATGCCGCAGAGCCGCAAAACCTTTTCTTTTAGACGGAAGACTCGACAAACCCTTTTGGGAAGACGCCCACTATACAAATGCATTTCTGGACATTGAAGGTGAACATATGCCATCCCCGCGCTTTCTTACCCGTACCAAAATGCTCTGGGATGATGAGAATTTATACATCGGAGCACAGCTTGACGGCAATGAAATCTGGGGTTGTGTAGAAAAACGGGACGATATCATTTTTCAGGATAATGACTTTGAAATCTTTATTGATCCGGATTCCGATACCCAACAGTATTATGAAATTGAAATGAATGTATTAAATACCCTATGGGATTTATTTCTTCCCGCTGCATACCGGGATAACGGCAGCGCTGTTAATGGTTATGATATACAGGGCATACGCACAGCCGTATCTGTTGACGGCGCCATCAACAAACCGTCTGCCTCTAATCGAAGCTGGTCTGCAGAGATTGTCATCCCCTTTGCCGCCATTACAGAATGCCTGCCGCAAAAACGAGCACCCATAGAAGGAGACTATTACCGCATCAATTTCTCAAGGGTGCAATGGAAAACCGACATCAAAAACGACAACTACCAGAAACGGACAGACCCTTCCACCGGACAGTTTCTTCCGGAAGATAACTGGGTGTGGGCACCAACGGGAGTGATCAATATCCACTATCCGGAATTGTGGGCCTTTGTATTTTTTACCGGCGCAGAAATGAAAAGTTCCTCCTGCTCCATACCGGAAGATGAATACCGTAAATGGGAATTAAGAAAGCTTTATTATGCCCAGCAAATTTTTATGGATTTAAACGGACATTACAGCGATCAACTGGGAGCATTAACAAATATTCTTGAAACCTATGCACCCAACAATCTTAACCGCGAGGTAAAACCGCTGCCCTACCGTATTGAGACAACCTCTCACACCTTTGAAATCTCCTGCCCGTCTTCTGATGGAAAAAAGGACATTATTCTTTATTCCAACGGCAAAACAGAAGTGAGATATGGGGGGAAAAATCCATACCGTGATTTACCTTGATTTGAGACATTAAACATCTGTCCGCAGATGTTTATGAGTGAGAACTGGCTAAAAAGCCTAGAAGCATTTTCCCAGTAAGCAAATTACAAATTACTTGCAGGTAAATAAAATCAGCAAAAAGCAAAATGCCTATTTTGTATTTGAAAATAATTGTATGAACTGGTATAATAACAGCAAAAAATAGTAAATAACCGATTCCCGTCGATAATTGCGGCCGTAACATGCGGCAGCAAATAGATCCCTTATACAGCCGGGGATTTATCCATGATTTAAACTATACATGCGCACCTTAGAGTGCAGATTGGTGTATGAATGAAAAAAATTACTTTACAAAAAATTGCAAATTCTCTCGGCGTTTCCCGCACCACAGTCTGGAAAGTTTTTAGCGGTCAGGAAGGTGTTTCCGAAGATCTTAGAAATAAAGTTATTGCGAAAGCACAGGAAATGAATTATAACTTTCCGGAAAATTTTGATCTTACTAAAACTTCCGTTGCTGAGCCTCCTGTAAGTATCGCCGTTGCCGTGTGCCGCCCTGAGACTTCCATATTTTGGACCGCTATTATTCATCAGATTGCTAAGGAACTTTCCCTTCATAATGTCAACCTGGTATACACTTATCTGCCTTCTTCGGTCGATGTTAATTATACGCTTCCGGCATCGCTTACCAACGGCAGCACTCATGGCATAATTATAATGAACGTATACAACGAACAGCTGCTCCGCCTGCTGGCGGCCTCTCCTGTTCCCAAAGTATTTTTAGATACCTCCATTGCGGTTCCTGCATCAGAACTCAACGGTGATCTGATTCTCACCGAAAATAGTAACAGTATATTTAAGATCACGGAGCATTTAATTAAAAAAGACAGAAAATCGTTTAGTTTTATCGGAGACATCAACTATGCCAAATCAAACTACGAACGCTTCGAAGGGTTTTCTAAGGCCTTACTTTCACACGGCCTGCCCTATAATACAGATCTGAGCCTGACAGGTTCCATAGGCATAGATACTTATAAAGAAGAAATTGGAGCGTTTCTCGATACACTCCCCTATATGCCGGATGCTTTTGTCTGCGTTAACGATTATGTAGCCTGTATATTGATGCAGTTACTATTAAGACGCGGAATCCGGATACCCGAGGAGGTTGCCCTTTCAGGTTTTGACGCAAACACAGAAAATCCTCTGGCAGAAAGTCTGACTACGGTACAGGTCTTCAATCAAAATATCGGCTTTCGCCTGGCACTGCAGATTCTTTTCCGAATCAAATACCCAAATGTACCCTACGAAGTAATCTATATCACTTCTAAAGTCATCTTCCGCAGCTCTACCGGAGATTCCGAAAACTAAAGGCTTGTTCGGTGTCCTGTTATTTAACTTAAAAAAAGCCGTTACAAGGCGAAAGTAAAAAAACTTCACTTCGTGATCAATTTCACTTCGTGAAATCACTTTCGTTAAGTAACGGCTTTTGTATATAAAGTTGTATTATTTCATATTCTCCAAAACGTACTCCATTACCACATCTTTATCATCGATATAGTCTTGTATGGAAGGCATAATTGTGTGATCCGGGATTATCCCTCTCCCCGGTGTTAATCCGGATACTGCAACTTCCGCTTGTACCGTGGCACAATATAAAATAATATTAGTATGACTTAAAACGATATCCTTCGTATTGGCCGAACAGATATAAGATCCCCCTGATTCTTCCCCATAAAATGTGCCTATTTTATGGTACTTTAACAATGCACTAAGATGTGCCGTTGATGAAACACAGAATCCATTTATCAGCGTATACAAATCACCTGTAAAACTCTTCGCTTTCGGTTTGATTGGGATTGCGAGATCATAATACCCTTTTACGCTTTTATCAAAATATGGTTCTTCTTTATTAATCAAGTATGAAAATAAATAAGAAGAACAATACGGATCACCGCCCCCATTATCTCTAAGATCAAGTATGAGCTTTGATATTTTACTTTTATCTAATTTATCAAAAAAGTCATCCAGAAACTCGTAGAACTGTTGTCTGCTTTTATCATCATAAAAGTTAAAAGATTTTATGGTCAATACAGCATAATCGCTCTTCATTTCCTGATAATATAAGGAGCCGGACTCTTCCGGGCTATTTATATTACCGCTTTCATTGGCAATTTGCTCCTTCGTAGCTGCTAAAATTCTTGTATTACAGGTCTGTCCATCTTCTGCAGATATGTAAGTAACAGTAAATTCATCCGGGTTTTCGATAAGTTTATAGTAAAGATCAGCAAAAAAGTAATTCATTTCAAGATACTTTTTTGTTTCATTAAAACCGTCTGCCGATATGTTATTAAGGAATATATTGATGATTTCCTCCATCGATCTGCCATTAATACTCATGAGCCTGGAACCCTTTGGTATATCACAGGAATTACAGCTGTCATACACATAGGCTTTCTTATCAATTATCTTAATATTAAGGGGTAAAACCTTTCCATAATTTTTATAATGGCTATTCAGATTATTAGATAGTGATAAATTGGTATGCACGCAATTTAATTTTGCTGTAATGGGCATCAGAATTCGATAGAATTCCAACTCACTCATATTATCCCCCAGCTTTTTATACTGCGTCCGGAATAATTCCGTCAGTTCCTCCTTATTTGTAAATAACATCGGATGATTCATTTCAATATATTCCTGAAATTGCAGAAAATCAAACTGCAATTCATCCAGCGGATACGTTATCTTCAGCGCTTTTTGTAATTCCAAATCTTCCGGTACATCAACATCATCCGTATTACTGCCGGTATCCTTCCGGCTTGTGCTGTTTAACATCTGTCCGTCCGGGAACGGTTCTGCCTTTTTCCCATCATTTATATTACAGCCTGATAATATTGGTAATGATATTATTATTAATATCATATGTAATAATTGTCTTTTCATATAGTTTCCCCGTCGTACTTACCTACTCAGATACACGATTACTCATATAATTATTTTACCATATAAACCCATCTCGTACAATCAGACAAGATATTATTTGTATAATGTTGTTTATACAATTGTGTCCATCGTTAAGAATAAATATCAGTATAAACAGCTGATCCATAGGAGTAGAACCCAGAAGAATATTTCAATATGACTTACCCTATAACAAAATAAAACAGGATAACTTTCACTCTTATTACAAAAGTTTATTAAATTCCTTCACAGCAAAAAAATGATTATCCCTCAACGCTTACATCCAGGATAATCATTTCTCACTATTATACCCCCGCATAGCTGGAGTGATTAAGATTTTCATTTAAATAATTCCTGGGAAGCTTGAATAACTTCAGTTCTGGTATTCTGACCGTTGTATATCATCCATATTATCACATTCCCTTTTCTTACAACCAGCCCAAAATAATGCTCTTCATTATATCCAGAGGGTATATAATAAACCTCATCCAATCCATTGCACTCAATCTTCTCAACTGATATACTTTCGTCGGGCAAGCCTAAAAAATAACTCTCTGCTTTATGCAATACATCCGATAATGCACCCTGCACCATAAATGGTGCGTATATCTTATAATAATTTGTCCGTATCGAAGGTGTGTAAGGCTCTCCTTCATAGGTCATATCTTCTTGTACGAACTCTTCATTTATTTCGTATTCTTTCATAAATACATTGTATTTTTCACTCACATGGCTCACAGGGTAATTCCTAACTTCCGAATAATAGGTACTACGGATCACCGGTTTTTCCAACTTCTCTATATCATTTAGTCTTACAACCGGGAGTTCCGTGGAGAGTGTAAGTGCATAATTTGATCTGCCGGAAATGGCCCCGGCTATCGTTACTACATTGCTGGTAATAGAAGCGAAGCATATAATTAGTACAACAGCTAAAAGACTATATACTATGAATTTACCAACCGAACGCTTCTTCCAGGGCTCATGATGATCAATATAAAAACCCATCTGGAGTCTTTTCTTTATTTGAATAAGAGCCTGCAGCTGTCTAGTAATTTCAAATATTGTGTAAATAACAATTGCAACACTAATAATGTAAATGAAATTGTTCTCCAATAGATTTAATGCCGGTGTGTCACCTATCATCACACCAAAAGCCGCAAATGCCATCATAAACAACAACATGATTATCTCGAACAGAATCAGCCTTTTAAACAGCTTACAGGATTTTCTGAGTGTATAACTCTGCTCTTCGGGATCCGTATGTATTTCCACTAAACTATTGGAAGCCGAGGCCTGAAAAATATGAATTCCCTTGAAGGAGCATACATATCTCCAACCAGAAACTTTATACATATCCCGCATTTCCCGGCTCAGTACCTTCTCCCCAAATTCAAGACGATATTCTCTGTCCGCCGGAGCATTTATCTCAAAATAATTGAAGCTCTGGCTCATGCCCTTTAAAAGGAGGCCTTCTTTCGCCATATCCGACAGATAACTCTCCGTCTTACCAATCTCATATATGCTGATACTACGAAACTTCTTCACCTTCATAGCGACTCCCCTTCCAAAAAAGCTCCATCTCTTAACATGAATTTTATACGCTGATATTCTGCTTTTAAAGCCATTTTCCCTTGCACTGTCAATTCATACGTTTTCCTTCTTCCATCATCTTGCTTTATATTTAGCAGATCTTCTTTCAGCATCCTGGTGAGTACTCCATATAAAGTACCTGGCCCCATTTCTATACGTCCACCGGATATTTCCTTAATATCTATCATCAGCTGATATCCATGGGCTGGTTTACTGAGGGCTAACAGTACATAATACATGGCTTCCGTCATAGGCCCTTCTTGATATGGCATAATTTATCCTCCTGCCTATATGTTATTATTATGTGAAGCGATATATCGTTTCACATAATATATCATTATTTCAAGTGATTGTCAAATATACCCTTCAGCATAAGTATAGTGCTTATTCTTATGCTTGAATGCATTTTAACACTAACTAAAAAGAATTCAAAAATAATAAAAGCCACTACATCACCCAGGTGTTTTCTCACCTAAGTCATGTAATGGCTATTTTATTTTCAATACAATCGTGTGTAATGTGTAATTCAATAATTTTGAACTTTTTTAACTAAGAAAGCGCTAAACTATAATTATTTAATTATAAAATACTGTTTAAATCTGGTAATGGTCTAATTTATAAAGGAATTTTCAATCAGAAATTCTCTGGCAACGACTGAGGGTTCCATCTGAAGTTCATCAACTTTATAGTTTAGCTCAACCATCAACTCATCCGTTAATACTCCGCCTAATTCCTCGACTAAGGGAACTAATTCAGGATATTCCTCCGCTATTTCACCTCTCATTAATGGAATAGCATAGTATGGAGGGAAAAAGTTCTTATCATCCTGTAATGTTACCAGTTCAAACTTCTTAAGCAGCCCATCTGTTGAAAAAGCATCTGCTGCATCCGTTTCCTTGTTCATCAAAGCCACATACCTGGGAGATCCATCTAATCCGATGGTATCTTTAAAACTAAAACCATAATGTTTAACAAGTCCTGGTATCCCATCAATTCTGTTTAAGAATTCAAGTGTGGTTCCGGCTTTTAATTCCTTACCCACCTTGGCCAAATCACTAATTGTGCTTAAATTATATTTATCAGCAGTTTCTTTGGTAACCGCCAGCACGTAGGTATTATTAAAACCCATCTGTTTTAATACATCGATATTATACTGTTCTTTAAAATCCTGCTTAACCGTATTATATACTTCCTCCATATCAGAAATCGGAGGATAATTAAGGGTGTCGCCGTATGCCGTACCGCTATAATCAAAATAAAGATCTATATCACCGGATCTTAAAGCAGAAAAACATACCTGTGTACCGCCAAGGTTAATCTTTCTGTCAACGGTTATATCTGTTTTATCTTCTATTAAATCAGAAAACATATTAGCTAAAATATGCTGTTCCGTAAAATCTTTGCTGCCGATACGAATTACTTTCTCAGCGGATATGTGATTCTTAAAGCCTGTATAGCCTAACACAAAAATAAGCAGAACTGTAGTAACTGCAATTATGCCCTTTTGCAGATTTCTTTTCTTTAAGAGCTTTTCTTTTGATCCTTCCCTATTTTGAAGACTGATAGGTGTAACCAGTTTTTCCACAATACCAATGAAAAAATCTACCAATAAAGCTAAGATGCAGGCAGGTATGGCTCCTGCCAGTATCTGATTATTATTAACGGTACGTATCCCGGAGAAAACTAAGAAACCAAGACCGCCGGCACCAATAAAAGCCGCCATAGTCATTAATCCCACAGCCGTTACCGCTGAAATTCTTACACCTGTCATTATAACAGGAAGTGCAAGGGGAATCTGAACCTTAAACAATATCTGAGTCTTTCTCAGTCCGATTCCTTTGGCAGCTTCAATGGTCTGCGGATTAATATTTTGAATTCCCGTAAAGGTATTTTTGATAATCGGCAGTAAAGAATATAATATAACCATTACGACAGCCGGGAGAGTACCAATACCCAGAAAGGGAATCGCAAATCCCAGTAAGGCCATACTCGGAATGGCTTGAATAATATTCGCAACGCCAATAACCGGTTTGTTTAGTTTTTTGATATAACTGATTAGAATACCAAGAGGCACACCAATGAGAATCGCAAATCCCACGGCAATTGCTGTTAATTGAATATGCTCTAAGGTCAGGGAAAGAATTTGATCTTTATTCTGTGTTAAATACTCAATAAATGCTATCATGAATTAACAACCTCCTGTGTATCAATATATTGCTGACTAAGTGTAGTTACAAGGCTGCTTTTTGTAATAAGACCCAATAATTTATTCTCATCGTCAGTTACAGGGATACCGGAAACATGATTTTCATCAACTAAAGTTAATATATCAATAATAGTATTATCCGGGGAAACTTTTAAGAAATCTGTGTTCATAATGGAAT
>JAEZSL010000156.1 GCA_023443925.1 Bacillota bacterium
TTGCCCCTATTTCTTCAATTGCCTGCAGGAGAACATTAATATCACCTATATCCGGCAGATTCTCAACAGTTACCGTATCATTTGTCATTATGGCCGCCGACAATATTCCCAGCGCTGCATTCTTAGCACCGCCAATAGTAACTTCGCCCTGCAAAGCCTTGCCGCCTTTTATAATATACTGCTCCATTGCACACCTCGTTATTTCGGTTACGTGATTTATCTATTTTGTATATAAATCACTCATTATAATTGTAAATTTTGTTGGATTAACTTGATTATACCATAAAACGAAGGGTTGTAAAATATTTTTTAAGAATGATACAACCACAGACAATCCTTATCAAATTTCATTTTTATCTTAAGTTTATATAATTTTCGTCGTCAAATTTAAAATGTCAGTCAAATTATTTATAGTTTACCGAATTCCTGTCCCTCTCAGGATTCGTCCCTTATCCATCCACGTCTTCTCGTCCTAATTTAAGTCCCCCTCTTATTCTGTTATTACTTCCCTTACTGCCTCTGCAATCTTTTCCATAAGTTCTTCGGCACTTAAGTCTTCCCCATTCACAATAATATGGGCATATTTCTCGTACAGCGGACACCGCTCCTCATATAAGGACAATAATGTTTGTCCCTCCCTAAATACGACTCCTCTTTGTTTGATATTGCCCAAACGTCTTTCAATGGTTTCATAGTCAAGCTGAATATACACCACGATTCCGATATCCCTTAAATGTTCCATGGCTTCTTTACCGTATATAATGCTTCCGCCTGTTGCTATCACTGTTTTTTCAGCTGTTATTTCCCGGTTTACCTGATTTTCAATGGCTATAAAGCCATCTAATCCATTGGATTCAATAATATCCTTAAGCAGGCATTTCTCCTGCTCCTGTATTAATAAATCGGAATCCAGGAACTGATATCCTAATACTTTGGCAAGTATGATACCAATGGTACTTTTCCCGGCGCCAGGCATTCCAGTTAATACTATGTTCTTCATATCCAATATGTCCTTTCGCACATAATGAACAGATTATATCATCTTTCGTCCACCTCGCCAAGTACTTTTTATTTTTTCCCCTTTTTCAGTTCTTAAACTGGTTATTTTTTCTTAATACTGTATCCGAATTTTCCCAGAAGTTCTCCCAGTCCATAGTATTCCCCATGAGAATAGACAATAGGCTCAGAAAGGCTTAAATCGAACTTGCCTTTTGGGTTCATATAGGAAGTATCTGCATGAACTCCCAGAACTTTTGCAATAAACATATGGTGGGAACCCAGTTCCAGTATCTGGTTAACCCTGCATTCAATATTAACAGGTGCTTCCAGAATCATAGGTGCTTTCACTATATCAGCAGATACCGGCGTTAATTTCATTTCTTTGAATTTATCCACTTCCCTCCCTGATTTTACACCACAGTAATCCACAGCCTTAACCAGTTGTTTCGTTGATAAATTTATAACAAATTCTCCGGTTTCTTTAATGATATCGTATGACAGCCGGCTGGGTCTTACGGATATGTACACCATAGCCGGATTTGTACAGACTGTTCCGGTCCAGGCTACCGTAATAATATTCGGCCTTTCAAAAGGTCTGCTGCAGCTTACCATAACTGCCGGCAGGGGATAGAGCATATTCCCGGCTTTCCAAAATTCTTTTTCCAATGTAATATCCTTCCTTGCTAATCCAATCTATATACCATACAATTCACATAATTTTTAATTGAATATACTGATGTTTTTATATTGAAATAGTAATTAATCGCAAAAATACATTAATTCACATTTACTATTGTTCAAATCCCGGTTATTATAGTATAATAAATTTGAACACACATAACCGAATATCCTTTATCAATTATTTCATGTAATCTGATAAAGCACAGACAACCAATGGCAAATTTAGAGGTGACCGTTATGAATAATTATAGTAATTTCCTCAATATAGAATCCGTCTCCGACGGAATCCAGGATAAAGTAAAACAATCCTTAAAATTCCGTACCGGCAATTTTGTATGGCGGATCAAGTTTTCCGCTCCCTTAAATCCGGCAACAGTTAACAACCGCAATCTTTATGTTACTTCTGCCGGTCAGGTTCCGCTTAAAACCTATATCAGTTATGATTCCGTTAATAAATATATTGAAATCGAACCGATAGAACCTTATATGGAGAACGAATCCTACATATTGACCATAACCCAGAATGTTAAATCCCAGGGCGGTAAAAATTTAAATAAAAACGTCCAGATTCAATTTAAACTCTAAACATTATCCTGCTGGAGGGTCGTCATAAGAGCAGGAATCAGCTGTTTTTTACGGGATACAACACCCTTTAAGCACATGACTTCCTTCTCTTTATCCAGCTTAAAGGCATTGACCAGCAGTTCTTTGGCTCCGGTTCCCTGATAGAGCAGTTCGGTTGAACTGTCAATAATGTTGGTAAGCATAAAAAAGAGCATACCAACTCCATGGTCACGGAACGCTTTCTGCATATATGGCACCAGCTTTTCTTTGATTGCCTCTAATTCCTCTTCGTTCATGGAATTTATTTGTCCGACTCCAAAAGTAAGGTCACCGGCTGTAAATTTTTTAAAATCCTGATAAAAAATTTCCTCCGGAGATTTTGAAGTCAGATTGCTGCCGGCTGCAAACATTTCTTTCGCATATTCCTCTACCTGGATTCCGGCTATGGCAGCAAGTTCTTCCGCCAGGACCCGGTCAACTTCCGTGCAGGTTGGTGAACGGTACACTAGGGTATCGGATAAAATGGCAGAACACAATAGTCCTGCAATGCCGGGCTCCACTTCAATACCGTTTTCCTGGTACATCTGATAGATTATGGTTGCCGTACAGCCTAAGGGCTGGTTACGGAAAAATACCGGGCTGATGGTTTCTAAACTTCCCAGTCTATGGTGGTCGATAATTTCCAGGATTTCCGCATCTTCCAGTCCGTCAACCGCCTGGGATTTCTCATTATGGTCTACCAGAATCACCTTTTTTCTTCTGGCATCCAGCAGATTTCTTCTTGAAATCATACCGCTGTACAGCCCGTCTTTATTCAATATCGGAAAGTCCCTGTGTCTTTTTTTCGCCATGATAGCACGGATATCTTCAATATATTCCTCCGTTGAGAACGTAATTAAATCCTGATTGGTCATAAAGAAACGGATAGGAATGCTTTGATTAATCAGCCTTGCCGCGGTAAAAGTATCAAAAGGCGTACTTATTATGGTGCAGCAATTATTCTGGGCCAGCTTCGTTATGGTTTTCGATACCTTGGCTCCGTCACATACGACAATACATTTGGCATTCATTTCTATGGCGCATAACTGGGACTCATACCGGTTACCCAGTATAACAATATCCCCTTCTTCTATATAATTTTCCATAAGATCCGGATTCGCTGCTGCTATTAATACCTTTCCCTGGGTAAGCAAGTCCGTGTCACAACCTACAATCAATTCGCCTTCCAGAGTTTCGATTACATTAATGCAGGGAGTCTGTGCCTTGGTCAGGATACGGCTGTCATATACATCCATATAGGACTTGGCAATATCTCCGATGGTTATAAGACCTTCCAGACGGTTGTATTTGTCTACAATGGGTAAGGTAACCACATTGTTTTTTCTCATGAAAGCCCAGGCTATCTTTAGAGAGATTCCTTTGTCCACACCTTCCGTCCTGCGAATCTCAATATCCTTTACCTGGGTACGTATATCGGACAGATAACTTGGTGCGGGAATTTTAAAACGCTCCAGTACAAATCTGGTTTCCGAATTAATCTGCCCTGCTCTCTTTGCCTTATAATCGCCGCCTGTTAAGATCTGTTTCAGTCTGGCATAGGCAATAGCGGAACAGATGGAATCCGTATCCGGGTTTATATGGCCTATGACATATATTTCATTATCCATTTAGTCAATCCTCCCACAGAAAATCTTCCAGCCTTACGTACAGGAAATCCTCCGAATTTAATTCTCTGGCCTGTATAATATCGGAAAGAAGGACTTTGTTTCGTTTATCTGCGGAAGCTTTTGCTTTCCTTGCCAGATTCATCACTGCTTCCAACCACTCTTCCTCTTTGACGGAATCCATAATTTTAACCAGTTCCTTCTCAAAGGCCTTTTTTACCTCCGACATAAATTCATAATCATAATTCTGAATATACGTAAAGGCAAATCCAAGAATATCTCCTTTACTATATTCCGGAAGATTCACCCTGCTGCCAAACACCTCACTTAGCTTCGGACTTCTCTGTAAAAGCCTGTTTATATCTTCCTCTTTATCCTCCAGAATGACAAACAGGTTACCGTTTAAATCGCCTATGAGGGATAGTAACTGTTCTGCCGCACCAGTATCCAGTTTTCCTGCTTCTTCAATAACAAGAGAACTGTTAACCAGTTTATCTTTTCGGTTAACTAAAGAAATTCCGTTTAATTTTAGTGCCGATATTTTAGCAACCCGGTTAGTATTAATCCAGTTAAGTCCGTATAGGGCCTTGGATATCTTTTTTGCAAGAGTGGTTTTTCCTGATTTTTTATCACCGGTAATAATCAGATGATTGATTTTAGTATAATCCGAAAGTATCATTTCTAAGCACTCTTCAATTTGTTTTACAGTAGATTCCATTCGCACCAGATATCCAAAGTTTTTATCATAATTCATTCCCGCTTCAGAAAATATGGAATCGAATTTACCGGGCTGGTATATGGCATTATAAGAATGCCCTTTCGCATTATTAAAACTCTCTGGGACGGTCTCTCCCGGTACTATCTCCAGATCAGCGGCAATTTCATCCATCAACTGCGGAGTAACCGTCTCCTCCGGGGTTTCTATTATCTCAGAGCTTTCAATTTCCTCTGGAACTTCGATTTTTCTATAAGTTATAAGCTCCTCTTTACTCTGAACGCTCTCATCCGCCTGTACTTCCTCCGAAGCGGTCTCTTTGCCACCCTTATCTGTTCCTGTAATGCTTTCTCTTTCTAATCTTCTTGCAACCTTTTTAAAGAAGACTTCAAGTTCCGGATCGTTTACCACTATATCCTCTTCCGGTTCTTCCTGCGGCGCTTCATCTTGAAGTTCTCCTGTCATTGACTCTTTTATTATATCGGCATTTATTTCTTCTGTTTTTTCATCTGCTGTATATACCTGATTTTTATCCCCTGGGGTTTCCGGCCTTCCATGCCTTGCTGTATCTGTTTCTTCTTTTGCAATATCAGACTCATTCCCTGCTGCTACTGTTTCTTCTTTTGCCGTGTTTGTTGCTTCCCACGCGTTTTCTTCTTTTACGGTATCTTGTATTCTATCCTGTTCCTGCCAGGTATGTAATCGTTCTGCTTCGTTTTTCTTTGCCGCTGTGGTATTCATTGTATATAAATGAATCTTAGAACCGGCATTAAAAGCCTCTGATTCGGGCTGTATTTCTTTTAAATCCGCTGATTCGGAGGTTTCCTGGTTCTGCCTGCCGCTTTCATTCCTGGTGTTCTCACCCTCCAGATAACGGTCGATTTGGTTTTTCATTTCAGTGTAATCCTTGGTTTTGTCCAGACCCAGTTTCATTTCGGCTTCTTTTTTTTCTTTTGCCTTAAGCATATGGATTGGGTCGATTTCGCCCACATAATAGCCCTTTAATAATTTTGCCTTCTCAACATAGATTCCTTCACCGAACCACAAAATAATATCACTGCATTCTCTGACACATTTGTCTATCATGCCGGCTTTGTGGTAAATCTTCGCAAGTTCATAAGCCCACATTTCATAATATTCATATTCTTTTAGCTGCTCCAGGGCAGCAATTAAAACCTCATAGGGTTCTTCGTTCAATTTATCAATACAGTAACGGAAAATAAACCGGCTGGAATCCTGGGGTGCTGCCTTAATATACCGTTCCAGGTAATCCTCCGCTTCTTCGGCATTGCCTCGTTTTATGGCCAAATCAACAAGTTGGTATAAAACTCTTCTTGTTTTGGTTTTTCCATATACCTTGGTAAGGACAGCCATGGCTTCCTCGTAGCGTTCATTCTGCATATAGATATCTGCTATTATACTTAAATCAGTTAAGGCCTTAATCTTACCGGTATCCATGGTTTCCAGTATTTTCATAGCCTTTTCATATTGATTTACGTCCGCCAGTTTTCTCATTTCTTCTATTTTAACAATATTATCATAACGTTCCATGCCCAAATCAACTCCCGTCCGCATGCCCTGGCATGCCTTCCTATTCAGACTGTGAAATTTATATTTAGTACTCCCAACAAGGAGTCCCTGGTATCTTTAAATTGCCTGCTCGGTTCCTATTCGCTCATAATAAAGTTCTTCCAATGTTATCCCGGGTTCTTCTAACAATGCCCTTTTACTTCCCCAGACAATCTCTCTGCCTTTATCCAGCATACAAACGGAATCACATAACTGCTCTACTTCATCCATATAATGACCACAATAAAGTATGGTAGTACCCATATGATTTAACCGTTTGATAGAATCTAAAATCTGATTCCTGGCCAGCATATCAATCCCAACGGCAGGTTCGTCCAGAACCAGAAAATCCGGCCGGTGCAGCAGTGCTGCTCCCAGATTCAGACGCCGTTTCATTCCTCCGGAATAGGATCCTGCCTTTTTGCTTAGAATCTCACTGTTAAAACCGATGATATCACAAACTTCCCGTATTCTTTCCTCCAGAGTATAAGCCGGAACCCGATAGGCCTTCCCCCAAAATAATAGATTATCTCTTCCGGAAAGAGACAGATAAAGAGCGATATCCTGGGGTACATATCCTAAATGCGCCCGTATACTCTTTGGATCCCTGACTATGCTCTTACCCTCATATATGAGATCTCCGCTATCGGGTTTTAACATAGTAGTTATCATGGAAATGGTAGTCGACTTCCCGGCTCCATTGGCTCCGACCAGGCCAAAAATCTCACCTTTTTTTATTTCAAAGGATATGCCATCCACAGCCTTATTCTTTTTATAATATTTAGTAACATTCTGTAAACTAAGCATATAAACCTCTCTGATTTAATATACGTCCTGTTTTTATCTTAACATCCCTTACCGATTAAGACAAGTAAAATTGCAGATTAAAGAATCCGGCTTATGCTTTTTGGTAACAGCCCACAACCCGTTTCGCTGCGGTTTAATAAGATCCCTAAAACAAAAAAACCTGCCATAATTAATATTATGGCAGGTGCCTGTTACTTCTATTCCTTTTTATGTAGTATAATAGGGAGTTTTGGTTATTCAACTATGTCCTGCTTAAGCTTATTAAAATAACAGGTTTAACAAGTTCTATCTTTTGGTTATGCATAAATTATAATGTTAAATAAACTCCTTTATTAAAATTATAATTACATCACTTAAATATGCTTATCTATAAATATATTTATTTATAAATACTTATCTATGTTGAAGGCCTTTCCAGCAGGACAACCAATTTCGCATACCTAAGATAGTTATATACTCGGATTCTTCTAAAGAGCCCATTGGAATCTCCTCCTTTCCTTTCGTACCAAACGATCCAACCAATTGTGTGTTAATTAATTGATTCATTTGGTTTATGATGTTATTATACATAATCATTCACTATTTGTCAATACTCTTTTTTAATATTATATAATTATTATTTTATTAACATTTAATTCATATATTGTCAGACTATTTCAAATTCTAATAAGTCTGCCAAGATATTCCCGATCACTTATATGTTGTTTCTTTTTACCGCCCTGTTTGTATAGGAGGTCACCCAAACCTCCTTACGTATTATGTCAATAAAATGAATAACTTTCCCATGAAGATTCGAGTGTCAAAAGGTCAATTTTGTGTTTTGAATGAATACGAGCGTATATATAAAATACATGTAGAGAGACCTTTTGACACCCGAATCCCATGAAATACAAAAGAGTCTGTTTTAACCTTTTAAAACTCGTAACCTAATAAATTAAAACAGCCTGTGAGAAATTAATGTACTCACAGGCTGTAACAGTTCCAATTATAAATCCCGGTAAAAGATGAAAGTTTCCATCAGTTCTTCCGTAATTTCTCCGCCTTCTTTTTCAATGGCATGGAATCTGAGCTCCATTTCCCTTTTCTTTTTAAGGTTATTTCTGGTGAAACGCTCCATAGCATCCGCAAATAAAGGCTGTCCTTTAATTCTATCACGGATAGGCTTGGAAAAAGGACAATAGGCAGCAAGTATTTCCCTGGCTACCCGGTTTAAACGAAGGGCACCGTTGGATTCCCCTTTCATCCAGGCTTCATAGTCAAGAACAAAAATTTCCCGGTAATTACCCTTGCCTTTTTGTATCTGCATTTTTACCTTTTCTTTTACTTCTTCGGAAAGATCCCTGTTTTTGCGGTAAAACTGGATGTAGTCCGCATATTCGGATGTCAGCGATTTATATTTAATATTGTTCCAGGCGCTGCCCTGAATGCTTCTGCAAAGCTCCCAGCGGAATCTGCCCATTACTTTAATCAGGAGATCCCTGATTGACAAATCCGTAAACAGCGGAAGTACAAACCTGCCTTCATTGCTTTTCCTCTTTCCGGTAATTTCCTGCCACATTACACCGTTATAACCCAGAACCGGCATAAGCAGAATGTCCGGGAAAACCTGCTGCATTATGTATTCCTTGGCAATCCCTTTTTCCTTATTAACATATAAGACTTCCCGGTGAAAAACCGAATAGTCGATCTCCAGCAGTTCATTAATGGCATCATTAATTTGGGTTGATGTTACCAAGAGCTTCTGGAGTCCCTTAACCATGCTTTCTCCCCACAAAAACGGCACAAATGTACTGAACTGACCGCTGACTACCCTGTGGTTATAACGGAACATATTCGTTATTTCATAAATAACTTTATCCTTCTGGTTATGCTGAAGTTCTTTCTCCTGAACTTCCGTGATTTCACCTTTTTTTCTTCTGTCCCGGAGCATATCCGCGTAATCTAAATCAAACTCATTTTTAGACGGTTCTTTTTCACCTCGATAGATGCAAAGCAGCCACTCTTTAATATTATACACCTGGCAGGGACCGGTCTTCTCTGGTATCTGATTTTCAAGATAATACAGTTCTTTTAACTGATCCCTGTTTAAAAGCCTTTCATCCAAAAATCCGAACTTTAAAAACAAATCTACTACAGGCGGTACTGCTTTATCCTCGCAGGCTTTGAAGAATACCGCTTCATATAATTCATAATAGTGCTGCATTATTTTTCTTCTCAGCAACCGGATACGGTCATCCGTGGAATATTTATCTTTCAGATTGATAAAATTCAATACCAACTCACTAAACTCATCTGCCTTCTCTGTATCCCGGCTGCAATAAAGCTGGATTTGTTTTAAGGAATCCTTAAAATCCTCCGTCATCTGTTCTAATTCGCTCTGGGAGTATTGGAAATTGTCTTCTACCTGTTCCTTACGATTACCGCTCTTTGATAAAAGCATATAATATATTTCTTCCATCCTGCTTCGGTCTACTCTTATTTTACTGCCGGTCTTTTCGTCAAATAGCTTCTCCGTGGTATTAATCTGGTCGATAATCTCATCTATTATATGTAATAAATCACGGCTGTAACCCCCGCTATCCTCAACAGAGATAGCAAGAGCGGCAAAGCCTTTGTATAAACAGCTGTCCGTGCTATTCATCAGCATGTTGAAAATGTCTGACAGATAAGAGGACAACGCCCCACATTCGGTGGTCAGCTGGGCGATCAAACCTGCCGTTTCTTCCACCAGATAAAGTGTTATGCCGTCTCCGGACGAACAGAACGCCTTCCAGATCTCCAGTGATATTTTTGCGCATTCCTTATAATAGGCCAGTTTCTTCTCGTCTATAATCGAATCGCTGCCATAACGCTCCAGTTCCTGAATGGCCGGTATTTCCGTTATCGGGTAGCCGTATCTTCTTCCGGTTTCCTGATATAATTGGTAATTTTTGTTCAGGAAACCATAAAGTTTTTCAGCGGTGGAATTAAGTGATCCATAAACCTTATCAAGTTCATTGATCTGTCTGGTCAGAGATGCCACCATCAGACCTTTATAGTCCTTATTGGATGCAAATATTTCTGTTAATTCATCTTTTTGCTGAATCGGAAAACAATAGAAGGTTACATCATCATAAGCAATATAAGAATTGAGATATCTCCCCATATATAATAGATCACTGACACCTAAGAAATTACCTGAACCCAAAATAACCTTCGAGCCCTTGCTGACTGCCTGAACTCGTCCTTTTAATACAATACATATGCTGTTTACCTGATCATTTTCATCATAAATTACAGTCCCCTTATCAGCCTGATTCACTGCGTAACTGTTTATCTTCATTGCCATAGCTCACCTCGATTTATATTAGCATTTAAGCATTATTTTATCATAGGAATGAAAAAGAATGTTCCTATAACCGGATGTCCGGCGGCGGAAAGCCGCCTTACCAGAAACCTGGTAAAGAATTCTGATAAACTCTATTATAATCTATAAATCGACATTCTGAAAGACATATTTCGAAAAATAAACCTCTGTTATATAGTAAAAAAGCACCAATAAAATGTCTTATTGGCACTGATATATATGGTAAACATATTTGAGGGGGCCGGGCCACCGTTACCGATGGCTATGAGCAAAGGCCTATCCCCGTTGATAGTATTCCGGCCCCTATATATTGTATATAGAAAACTACCCCCTTTGGCAGTTCCTACCAAGAAAAATATGGGTATTCAGGCAGTAAGAAAGAGTCTGGCTCACCAGACTCCAGCGCTGACGCGCTGTCACGACAGTGACCTCTTCCTTAAGCGCATCATGTGCATCCCCATGGTTTTTTGTCTCATAGAATGAACTTCAATGATCCAATAGGATGAACTCCAATGAACCAAAAAAAATGCCGTACACTCTCGTGACGACATCGTTGCCATATCAAATTTTATATTAATTCCGTGCGTCTTGCTTCGAATGCTCTTCATAGGCGTTACCCCTACAGTTAACTCGGCCCAGGCTGCCTCACGGCACACAGGAGCTTTCGCTTAGTGCTGCTCCATTCCTGACCTGACACGGTTCACGAATTCCTGTTGCGTAAGACCCAGACGTCAACATCACTTATAGGGGGCAGCCCTACAAAAAAGCACCCTAGGCAAGACATCACCCCTGCTGTAGCGGGTTGCAGGTACAGGGCACCGCTATCTCCCCGGCTGCACGGAAACTTTTTGACTGAATTAATACCCGAAATAAATAATATCCGTTAT
>JAEZSL010000208.1 GCA_023443925.1 Bacillota bacterium
GGTGTTTTTGCATAAGTATCGTCACGGTATTTTGTGTAGCCTCCGGTATTCTCCATCTGCTTTAGTGTAAAGTAAGGATATTGACCGCCCGGAGAATTGGGATTATCCCAGGTTCCCGTAGCCGCACCGGTAGCTGTACCATACATTCCGTTCGTACCGCCGGTAACACCCTTCCAGCCTCTGGAATAAAAGGGCGTTCCCACATTTAACTTGCTTGCCGGTACGCCATAAATCTCCGTAAAATTCCGGACAGCAGCATCCGTATTGTATCTTCCTTTGATATCAACGGGTGTGGAAGGAGCCGTATCCTGGGGATTGGCATAAATTCCGGCATGATGGCCCGTTGTTGTTTCCCAGGCACCATGGAAATCATAGGTCATAACATTGATCCAATCCAGATACTGCCCAAATTTATCCGGTTCAACCAGTTGAAGTTTATCATATCCGCCGGCAGCTGCGATCGTAAGGATTTTATCAGCATGCCCCCTGTTGTTATAGGCTTCACGGATTTCCTTTAAAAGAAGGGTAAAGTTTTCTTTATCTTCAGGACCTCCCGGGCAGCCTTTGTCATACTCATCATTTGGATCCGGTTTCCTGTCGATTCCCGGATACTCCCAATCGATGTCAAATCCGTCGATAAAGGGGTACTTATCCAGGAATTGAATAAGACTGTTGATAAAAACAGCCCTACCGGCTGCAGTTTTAGCCATAGCATGGAAGTTGTTTCCTCTTGTCCATCCTCCGATGGAAATTAAAATCTTTACATTCGGATATAAGTTCTTATAGTATTTATATTCTCCGAAATGTCCCCTGAGCTGGCCTGTTTCCCAACCTTCCGAGTGTTCCATTGACTTATCGAAATCTGCAAAAGTATCAAGCGAGGCGAGTTGGAAACTGGAATTCACCTCAAAAAAGGCATGATTTACCACCGTGATCTTATTCCAGGGCAGCATTCCTACCGTCATGCTCTTATGTGCGGCATTGTAAATACCCCAGTTTGGAAAATATGCAATAATATTTTTCGATTGGTTATTTGCAGACACTGTTTCCGCATTCGCATTAACCGGTGTTGTCACCATGGAGGATAATACCAAAGCAAAAATCAGTAAAATTCTTAAAAATTTTTCTGTAAATTTTTTCATAACCCCATACTCCTTTTCTGTAAATTATTTGTATGTACTGTGTTAATATATCCCTTTCTGCCAATAAACGGGTTCTTAGCAATACGGAAGCCTTTCAGGCTCCTTCTATGGTTCCCCGTATAATAACTTTAAGATATCTTTTCTACTATTATGGATGAAGCCTTGTCATTAAAGTCTCCAAGGTAAGATGTATCCTGCAGTAAAACGATTGCAGTACCTTTATAATCCGCATCCTGATATAAGGTTATTTTGTATCCGTTCGGTACTTTGACAGAAGTAAGAGAATCATTTTTCAGTCCTATTGCAGCTAAATCTGTATGATTGTAGCTTCCAACATTTAATTTAACCGAAGCACCCTGGTAATTGATATCCGTATAGAACTCCGGCAAAGCTACCGTTTCCACTTTCAGGGAAGAAGTCATATCATTAAAATCGCTTAAATTTGAAGTATCTTCCGTTACAACTTTTTGTAAACCTCCGAAATTTTGATGTTCATATAAGGTTACTTTAAATCCGGCCGGTACTTTTAATGAAGTAAGCTTATCATTTGGAATTCCAGCGGCCAGCATTTCACTGTAATCGTAAGTGCCGGCCCCAAGGGTAACCGACCATCCGCCGTAATTGGCATTTTCGTAAAAGGTAACGCCGTCACCGGTACCATAGCTAAAAGGATACGCCTTCCGTGCCGCCTGGTATTGATTCTCGTATTCGGTAGTCCAGCCAAATGCATTTTCTGCTACCGCCTTTAAATCCGCTTTTGCGGCACCGCTCATAAAGTGAACAAACTCACCCATATTCATACTCTTGGTGTAGTAACCGTCAGAGTTTTTCGGATAATACCGGGATAAAAGCCGGAAATATTCCGAAAGCACCTGGGATTTTCCGTGATCAGCGTAAATCGGGTAGAACCAGTTTTTGAACCAGGCAGTGCCGGCTTTCGGGAAACTGTCCGTAATGTTCATATAATCATTATAAGCCTTATCGGCCTCACTCGTCATGCCAATGCCGTTATAAACATCGTACAGGTATATTTCACACCACTTGCTGTCTTTCCAGATTCCGAAAGCAGGTGACCCTTTTGCACCGTTCGTAGCGCTTTCCACGATATGTCCGATTTCATGGACAAGCACACCGATATTCCAGCCCGACTGACTGCTAAAATCACTTCCTCCCACATCAATTACATTGCGGTAATCATGGTCGGATTCATAATAATAAGCCGGATGTCCGCCGGGATATTTGTTGTGGACGATAACATACAGTCTTTCGTCACCGCCCATTGATCCATATACCTGCTTGGTATACTGCCACACTTTTGTGACAAAGGGATAAATCCAACTGGCCTTTGTCTTATTAATATCATCATCAAAATAAACCGCTATATCATCATTATAATAAACAAGTTTTACAATCTGGTTATGTTCAAACCAGTGTTCCTGCCAGGTTGCAGGCGGAGCAGCCAGGCTTGCACTGGCATAGGTGCAAGGAATAGCACCGGTGAGTATCAGAACTGCAAGCATTATTATGGCAAATCGCTTTTTCATTATAAATCTCCCTTCTTTCTTCTTAATTAATCCGTGTAAAACGGAAGGCTTCCCAGGCACCTCCGCAAGAATCACGGTTGGCAATCAGGGGCTCAACGTCCAGTAACTGTCTTCGTAAACATTATTCAGCTGATCTCTTACGGATTTGGTAAACCTGATTTCCACATAAATTCTTTTGAAATGCCTTTCTTTTCTTCTTTGTTATACTCTCCTTTCAAAATAAATTTATAGATAATACAGATATATCACACCCCTTAGATAGATATAAAATCTGTATGTTTCTATTATAGTATATATCTGACATTATTTTATGGTCTTGTTAAAAACCCCTGGTTATATACTAATATTCCCTATAAATTTCTTAGATGCTATAGACAGCTATAAATATATAAGGACCTGAGCTTTTTTTCTATTTTAATTTCTGTTAATCTTCTTATACTGGTAGACTGTAAAGTACGGAGGAGGAAGTAAAATCGTTTCATTCACTTAGAATCCAAGTGCGCATAATATAACTTCTCATAAAAGGCGCAGCTCTTAGCGCCGTGCATATAACTTATCAGAAGTTGCTTTTAAACTTCTCATAAAATGCGGTGTTTTTTACCGCCGTGCATCCAACTATGGGGAACGTCTTTTGTTCCTATAGCTTAATGTGCTGGTATAGTCATACCGTATTATATTTACCAATTTTTTTCAATAGTTTTTGCATATTCTACATGTTTTTGGTTTATTCTACATATTTTTTAACTACAATTCTAAAATCAATTGTTCTCTTATATGTTTTATTCAATAGTATAGACAGAATTCTCATTGTATTTATGTGCTCATACACCCTTTATAAAACCACCTGGTTGAAGAATTCCACCTATTTGATTCTTTTTTTATATCTTAAAAATACCAGTATGAGATTTATCCATACTGGTACGAATTAAAGCATTGTCTCTTGAAACTGAAGTTGTTAAGTTATCTAAAAGCTTTGAAATATTCACCAAATCACTATAAGTATCATATAAAAATACTTTTTTTGCATTAATATAATTTACTGCCAATCAAATATTAATTCTTCCACGATAGTGTTGCTGTTTGATCGGCATAATCAATTGTTAATTTCTGAAATTTTTGTATATTATAAAGTAAAATAATTATATTGTTTTTCCAAAAAGATGAGTGCCTTATAAAGGAGTGCTCCACAATCTTTTTCCCGTCTGCATATATATTTAATTTATCTCGTTCTTAAAAAAGATCCTCTACACCAGAGAAGCATATTTCATAATAATCACATTCTTCATCGTATAATGCAAATTCTATTTTGATGTTCCCAAGCCGGTTATTTTCAACTTGCAAATATTCGATTTTTTCATGAGAAGAAGGTGTCATAATGAGCTCGTTTCTATGTGGATATGTTTTTGCCCAAAATGCTGCCACAGCTACTATAAGTACAAAAGTAATTTTAATATCAGTTTGATCTTTTTGGGTTTAGTAACCAAAGTCATTTTATACTCCCATCTGTGCGCTTAAGCGCACGTATAAATCAAGATGTTGAAAAACTGTATTTCGTTTTTTCAACCTATACTCCCCCATTTCCATAGACTATACATATGAATATTTCCATTATAAGCATCCCTTCCTGAATCCCTTACACTTGAGTATAATTTTCACTTTACTACCTTACTTTAATATCGGCTCTGTTCTGTCCATTCATGATACCCCTCGTGTATTCAAGCTTAAATCATCCAAATCGGTACAATGTAATTCTGGTGGTCCGCTGCGGATAGCTCTTCCCTCAAGCATAGAACAGTCACTATGCCACACAAAATATTGGAAAAAGCATTAAAATATGTTATAATCTTCTGCAAATAGGATTAAACGGAATTTTTGAACTGCAAATTATTTTTATAACATGAAAAAAGGAGATAATAAAAATGGGAATGGACAAACAAAAAGTAAGTTGAAAATATTGCGAACAGGAGAAAGCGAAAAGTTCTTTATAAATTAGTCAGGGAATACATAGAATGCGAGGTAATGATGGCAAACACTTATGAAAGATATCTGAAACTGAATATTGACGGCTCCTGCGTTGGCTTGGAACGCGTCGAAAGCAAAAGCAACTATTTCTGTACGCCCAAAGGGGCGAAAATAATCGGCTGGAACGGCGCGGATGGTATACACTACTGCTTCGTGCGCGGTTTTGGCGAGATGGTGTTTGCGGTCAGCCCTATGTGCACACCTGGAAAATATGTGCATCCGGTGGCAAGAAATTTTGCGGACTTCTTGCGGCTCCTGCTGGTCTGTGGCGGCACTGCGGCAATGGAGCAGGCATACAATTGGACTCAGGCCCAGTTTGATGCCTTCCTGCAGGACAATCCACCGATGAATGAAAAGAAGGCTATGCTGGACATGCTCAGGGATGTGTTGTCGCTTACTCCTATGGAACAGCCCTTCGTCTATATCAAGGAGCTTCAGGCCGAGTTTGATTACAGTCGCATCAAATATACGGAAGATTACTATGAGTGTGTTCCTGCCGAGCCTAAGATACCCGAATGGGAGGTTTACTTTGACGGTAATTTTTGGGGGCATCATGGCCGTGAAAAAGCCGGCAAGGAAACTTCTCTCGATAAGCAGTTTGTCTGGGACGACGAAGTCTGGCATATTCCAGCAATTTACACCTGCAGTAAAGGCTTGGTCGTGGACTTTTGCGTACAGGTTTCCTCTGAACGCATCCGTTCCTTTATGGACAAGTGGAATCTCTCTATTGAGAACGCTGGAACTGACTTTACCGATGAACAGCAGATGCAGATCGACGCAGAAAATCCGCTGTCTATCAATATAAATCCGAAAATTGGGTTGAATGGAACTATCCTGTCAGCCTCTCGTGGCTGCAGCGTGTCATGGAATCCCTGCTTCCTAGAAAGTAGCAGCCATGAGGCCAGGTGCGTGACCCAGCATTATGGCCTCGACCCTGCCTATGGCTGGGCAATCTGGCGCGCTGCTTTTCCTTGGAAGAAGAAACGCAAACCACAGATTATGAAGCTTAGCATAACACTGATACAGTATCCTGTTGCTATGCCGGGACCGCACTTCCATGTATCAGCACCCGGTGAATGTATCAAGTTTACACACCCGACCACCGGAGCACAACATACACTGACCGTACAGGAATATGAGCGTCAGGAAATGCTCCATGAGCATTTTGGCAACCAAAATCAGGAGTTCCCACCATACTATACTATGATGAGCTATACGCTCTCACCGGATCTGCCTGGTGACGCATTCACCGTCGCCGATTGCGTTCGATCTGATTCGCCCCGACAGAAATATACCGATTCCAATGGGCCGCAGGCGTTAAACAGTGTTTCCATTGGTATCATCGGCCGTGCAGTCGGCCCGACAGCCATCTTCTTTGCCGGCAGCAATGCGTGTAAGCTTCATACAGCTTGTTCAGCACTACATTTTAATCCGGTTGATGATGTGGAGTGGCGCATGGTGTTCCATGAAAAGACCGGTGAGGATATTACGGTGGAATTGAAGTAAGGCTTTATACTGAGGATTATGAGCATAGCGGGAAGCTTACAAATCACAAATTAGAATTTGAAAGGAAGGCGAAATATATGAAGTGCCCTTTTTGTAATAACGAAATGGAACAGGGTTTTTTGCAGGGAATGCAGAGAGTAGCTTGGGTAAAAAAGCGGCATAAAATCTCTTTGCTCCCCAAACAGGGAGAAATTATATTAGAGAACCATGCTTTTAGTGACTTTATTTTTTCAGCCCAAATCTGTAAAGAATGCAAAAAAATAGTGGTTGATTACTCAGATAAAGAAATTGAAGAGGGATAATCATACTTCCTGTCTGCCATACCGACAAATTTCACTTTGTATAGCAAATCTTTCGGAACTGTTCCGATGCTTTTGGTATGGCGGTTTATAAGTCTAATGATTTAAAGAACAGCAATCACCATAAGTCTGTGGGGAGGTAGTTGAAAGTGAAGTATTGTTGTACAAATAACCAACGAACGGGTTCTTGTTATTTTGAATTTCAAAAGGGAAAGTTTGCAGATAAATACTGGCTTGCTAACTCCTTGTATCTATCTGCTGATATTTTTGATAGTTTAAATTTATATCAAGTCTTCGCTTCGGTTGTGCCCGAATTTGACTATTATGGAATTACGGAGATCGATAAAGAAAAATGGGCGCAAATTAAGCAGATAACCGAAAAAAGCGGTGGTGTAGTTAAAGATGTAATTACTGAAATTGATTTATGGGTAAGCAGATTCCTGCTTACTGAGATTGTATTTACTGTTTTAGGAATCTAAATAATAGCCTTAAATTCCGATTTGGTGAGATTTTAGTATTCGGAGGAGTGCCATTTTATCAGGTCAGGAAACAAAGAGCTGTCAACCTTAATATTGACAGCTCTTAATTATCGGAGAGAGATTCAAACCCTAGTGCTGCTTTACGTAGATTTCACTTAATACAGCATCCGCTATTTGTGCTGTTCCTGCGTTGTCTAGGTAAGTGTAGGAACCCCACTGCGCCTCATTCTTCTGCCTTGCCACAGTGCAAATATCAGGCACTGAATATTAAGCGAAACTTATGCAAAGCAGTACTGGAGACCATTTCGGTCAATGGCTTTTCAAGAGCCGCACCTCAATCTCTAGACAAATCTTCATATATTTCATACCTGTCATTCGATTCATTTTTCTTAATTTGTGAATCCCTGAAAAATTCACAGAACAGCAGAACGGGCCAATTCCCAATCGTAAACGCAAAGTTTCTTATATAACCCAAAAATTACTGTTAAATACAATGCTGCGGTAGATTTC
Source organism: Bacillota bacterium (assembly GCA_023443925.1). Next base: position 7,503 of record JAEZSL010000208.1, read on the forward strand.
GAATACGATCCACTTCCTGGTGAATTCCAATTCATTTTTACCTGAATTACTTTTATATTCCTTTAAAAACTGTACAACTTCCTCTTCCGTTACCGCCTTTATGGAGAATCCTCTTCCGTTAATAAGGGGGAGGCCGGAATAACGGTAGTTATCTATTGACTGGATGGCTTCAATTCTGGAATCTCTGATTTTAACTACTGTCCAGTCATTGAGAGCCAGTATATCAAAACTTTCCGGATAATGATAGCTTTCCCCCTTAACCGGTATCTCATCTCCAACCGTATAAGCTTTACTCTCCGGCTTTTGTTTATGAATGGTAAGGCTTTCCAGATTGTAGTAAAACTCCTCGAAAATATCACCGCTGGCCTGTATGTCCCCATAAACAAAAGAGGCACTTCTTTTTGCATTATGATATTCATTATTCAGCTCCTCCACAACACCGCAGGCGGAGGTCATGTTGGTGATCCGGTCTATTAAGATCAGTTCACCCAGGGTCTTATGGGTATTAAATTTATCCGCCGCTATTTTCTCAGCCAGCACGATATCGCAAACCGCAATTTCATTCTTCTGTAAACGGCCGGTGGGTTTATGTTCACCGGAGTTGACATCTATCTTATAACGGATGCCGGTTACCACGCCCGGTATAAGCTTTGTACCGATTTTCACAAAATAGTTCTTATCCGGTGTCAGCTCTTCCTCATCCATCCAGAGAATCGTTGCCGTAAGTTCCTTGGCAGTGGTAAGTGCCGCATTTTTTGTCAGGACACAGCCCCTTGAGACATCCACTTCTTTATTTAACTGAATGGTTACAGGCTGGCCTTTTATGGCGGTTTCCGCTTCCCGATCGGTAATGTAAATGCTCTTTACTACTGCTTTTTCATTGCTGGGCAGTGCAGTCAGTTCCTCACCTACCGTAATGGAACCGGCCTCAATCTGTCCCTGAAAACCCCGGAAGGTATGATTTGGACGGCACACCCTCTGCACCGGCATATAGAAGCCCTTTTCTTCATTGGAATTTATGGTATCTATATTTTCCAGATAAGTTAAGAGCGGTTCCTCTTTGTACCAGGTGATATTCTCGGAATTCACGGTAAGGTTATCCCCTTCCGTTGCGGAAATAGGAATGATCTTTACATTTTCGAGTGACAGTTCAGCGGTCAGATTCCTGATTTCAACAGCTATTTCCTCAAACCGTTCTTTACTGTAACCGACTAAATCCATTTTATTCACGGCAAATACAAAATGTCTGATTCCCATTAGAGAACAGATTCTGGCATGCCTTCTGGTCTGAACCAGAACCCCCTGCGACCCATCTACCAAAATAATGGCAAGATCTGCAAAGGAAGCCCCTACCGCCATGTTTCTGGTATATTCTTCATGCCCCGGGGTATCCGCTACGATAAAACTGCGGTTATTTGTAGTAAAGTAACGGTAAGCCACATCGATGGTAATACCCTGTTCCCGCTCGGCCATAAGGCCGTCTAATAATAAGGAATAATCAATGGCACCTTCTCTGCTGCCCACCCTGGAATCCAGTTCCAGCGCCTTTTCCTGATCGGCATATAAGAGCTTGGAGTCGTATAATATATGTCCGATAAGAGTAGACTTTCCGTCATCCACACTTCCGCAGGTAATAAACTTTAATAAGCCTTTCATTTAGAAATATCCCTCCCTCTTTCTTCTCTCCATACTGCCGGCAGCCTCGTTATCGATCACCCTGCTGGTTCTTTCCGAAGAAACGGCACTTAAGGTCTCCTCTATAATTTCCTCCAAGGTAACTGCACCAGATTCGCAGCCTCCGGTTAACGGATAACAGCCCAGGGTACGGAAACGTACCTTCTTATATTCAATCTGCTCACCAGGTAAGAGCTTTAACCGGTCATCGTCCACCATAATTATGTTGCCGTCACGGTAAACCACCGGACGTTCTTTGGCATAATAAAGGGATACGATATCGATGTTCTCACGTTTAATATACTGCCAGATATCCTTTTCCGTCCAGTTGGAGATAGGGAATACACGCATGCTTTCCCCTTTCTGGATTTTCGTATTGTAAAGCTTCCACATCTCCGGCCGCTGGTTCTTGGGGTCCCAGGCCTGTGCTTCATTTCGGAAGGAGAAGATTCTCTCCTTTGCCCTGGACTTCTCTTCATCCCGGCGTCCTCCGCCAAAGGCTGCAGTAAAGCCGTATTTTTTTAACCCCTCTTTTAAAGCCTGGGTTTTCATAATATCCGTGTAAGCAGAGCCGTGGTCAAAGGGATTGATCCCTTGGTCGATGCCCTCCTGATTGCTGTGTACGAGCATTTCGATTCCCAGTTCTTTTGCCTTACGGTCACGAAATTTTGTCATTTCTTTGAATTTCCATGTGGTATCGATATGCATGAAAGGGAACGGGGGCTTTTCCGGGTAAAATGCTTTCAGGGCAAGATGCAGCATTACCGAGCTGTCCTTCCCAATGGAATATAGCATAACCGGTTTCTCACATTCCGCCGCAACTTCCCGTATCACATAGATTGCTTCGGCTTCTAATTCATCAAGATGTGTTAATTCACTCACTGTATATCCTCCTTTTATTCTGCTTATCTATTAAACATTGCTGTACTGGTGAGCTGACACTAATACTGATTGGAATCTTTGCGGTTGACATCAATTACGAAGAACTCTCCGTTGGTTTTCTCTATCTGCCAATGGACAATATCCCCTTCGATGTCTGTAAGCAGCTTACTGCCCATACCTCCGATATCTGCCCCCAGATAGAAGGATATGGCGCCGAACCTGCATTCCTTCAGACACGAAGAACATCCCCAGCAATCCTCCCGGTATTTGATAAAAGCCTTATTACTCTCTGTCAGCTTAATCAGGCTGCCTGGACATACCTGAAGGCACTTTCTGCAGCCGGTACATTTATCACGATTAATGGCTATGCTCATACTCTACACCTCCTACTGCTAATATTTTTTTTCCGGCAATGAACAAATTTCTCACCCTGTCCTGCTAATACTTAGTTTTTAGCAATGAACAAATTTCTCACTCTGTCCTGTTAACACTTCGTTTTTAGCAACGATCAAATTTCTCACCCTGTCCTGAATATTTTGCTTTTAGCAAAACTCAAAATTCTCATCCCTTCCCACTAACTCTCTGTAAATAATTTCTATTTTACCGTCTGCCAGCCTGGAATTCACATATTTTAACCATTCATCCTTTTTGTCCGGATAATCCAGATTCTCGGCAAAACTATGCCACCTGGTTTCTTTTCTTGCCCGTAAATGTGCAATAACGGACTTAGCCAGTACCAGACGTTCCTTCAGTTCACAGACAAACATCAATTCGTGCATATCCGACCCCTGGAGCATTTTACTTAAATTAATGATTTGATCAATCTTCCCGTCAGCAATAACAAGCTGCTTTTCATTGAACTGATAGCTGTTCGAAATCCCGCCGGCATAGGTATCCATTACCTTTTGCATGGCTTCTTCCAGCTGTCCGACCGTAAAAACAGGGGCCTGGTAATTCAGGATATTTTCTAATTCTTCCTGTTTCGCTTTTATCAGTTCTTCCTGTTCTTTCTCCCCGGTTTCATAATTTACATATAAACTGTCATCTTTCTTTAAATCCTCCAACGCAGTTAAGGCTGCAATCTCACCTTCTACCAATGCTCCCGTCACATATTTCTGAGGACATCCGCCGGCTACGTCACCGGCTGCGTAAAGGCCTTTAATGGTAGTACGCCTTTTCGTATCCACCCAATAGCCGCTGGCGGTGTGACCGCCTACGATGTACGGCTCCGTACCTTCTATTTCCACATTCTGCTCGCTGGGATTTTTGCCTGACTCAATCCATTTCAGGGTCTGGCTCGGTGCCATGTTTAGATATGCTTTTTTCAGTTCTTCATCCTGTAAGGGAGTGATGCCTTCCGTCCGAAGGTAACAGGGCCCCCTGCCTTCCAGGGTTTCCTTTACAGTTCCATATACACGTTCAGAGGTTGTAAGACCGTATTTGGATTCATAGACCTCTCCTTTGGAATTAACCTGTCTGGCCCCGACTCCCTGTGCGATGGTACCGGTGGGAGCGATGGTATCCTTACATCTTAATGCAATAAATCTCATCTCAAAGGTGGTCATTTCTGCTCCTGCCAGTATTCCCATGGCATAACCGGCACCGGTATTAAAAGGCGGGTACCACATCTTATGCCTTGAAAACCCGGGATTGTTGGGACGGTATAAGCCGGCAGCACCCCCGGTGGCACAGATCACCTTCCCAGCCCTGATTACGTATAAGATTTCATCCTCTATGCCAAAGGCAAAAGCACCTGTTATACGGTTATCCTTTACAATATAATTGGTGACGTTCACTCTGTTTAAAATATCCACACCGGGCAGACTTTCTACAGCTTCCGCCAGAATGGGCTTTATATTCTCACCGTTTATTTTAATATTGCGGTTACCCCTGGCTGCATATTCTCCGTTCTCATCCTTTAAAATAACCAGCCCCAGGTCCTCCAGTTTTTTTGTGACCCGGTTAAGCCCCTGGGACATGGTAAGAAGCAGGTCTTCCCGGACGATATTATCCGCATCTTTTTTGGCATAGTCCACGTAATCCTCCGGGGTTCTGCCCTTTACAATATAGGCATTGATTGCATTGACACCTGCAGCCAGGCAGCCGCTTCTTTTAATGTTGGCTTTTTCCGCAATAATGACCGAGGCACCGGAATGTTCCCTTATAGTTAGTGCCGCATAACACCCCGCTGTTCCGCCGCCGATGATCAATATATCCGTACTAAGCTGTTTCACTGCTAATTGCTTTTTCATGTAATCCTCCGTAATAAAAGAACCTTGTTTACTTCTAAATATATATAGGGTTTTTATCTTCAATCGCCTTATTTTCCAGCACCAGACTGCCGTCCTCTCCAAAAGTAAACAGACGGTAGATCAGGACATTTACCTTTTCATCCACCGTTAAAGGATTTTCCTCCAAGGACCTGGTCCCAGTCAATAAGTAGCTCTTAACCCTGATTTTTATCTCGGAATAGCTGCCCCGAAAGGCAATCTTCTCAACTGTCCCTTCCTCCGCGGAGTTGGGATAGAGAAGGGGTTCGTCTTTTCTGGTAACTTTTATAAATTCCGGGCGGATAATGGCTGTTGATCCTGTTTTTGCGGCTTCAAATCCAATGAGCCTGCCGTAATCCTCTAACAGGGAGGACTGTCCGACGAACTGTGCCACAAAAAGTGTCTTGGGATTACGGTATATCTCTGAGGGAGAACCTTTCTGCTCTATCCTTCCTTTATTGGTAATGATGATCTTATCCGCAACTTCAATGGCCTCATCCTGGTCGTGGGTCACAAAAATGCTGGTGATGCCCACCTTGTTAATCGTATCCTTTAACCAGCTTCTAAGCTCCTGCCTTACCTTGGCATCAATAGCAGCAAAGGGTTCATCCAATAATAATAACTGAGGACTCGGTGCCAGTGCCCTGGCAAATGCCACTCGTTGCTTTTGTCCGCCGGAGAGCTGATGCGGGTACCGGTTACCTAACCCCTCCAGTCCGATAAGCTGTAAGAGTTCTTCCACCCTTTCCCTGCATTCTTTTTTATTCTTTTTCTGGATCTCCAGACCGAAAGCGATGTTGTCAAAAACACTCATATACCGGAACAGGGCATAATTTTGAAATACGAAGCCGATGCCTCTTTTACTGGCCGGCAAATCATTCACACGGCTGCCGTTTATAAAGATATCGCCGGAATCCGGATATTCAAGCCCTGCAAGCATTCTAAGGATTGTGGTTTTTCCGCTTCCGCTGGGGCCAAGCAGCCCGATCAGCTTCCCCTTCTCAATTCCGAAACTGATGTGGTCGGAGGCTTTAAACTCACCAAAGGATTTGTTTATATCTTTTAATTCTACGTGCATGTCAGACACCCGCCTTTTTCATTTTATATTCCAGTACATTTCTTACAATCAGAATAATGACCGCCAGGATTACCAGTATGGAGGACACCCCAAAAGCTGCGGTAAAGTTGAATTCGCTGAAAAAGATTTCTACCTGAAGAGGTAAAGTAATGGTCTTCCCCCTTAAATGTCCGGACAGTACGGATACCGCTCCGAATTCCCCCATGGCCCTGGCGGTACATAAAACAATGCCGTACAGGAAGGCCCATTTAATCTGGGGAAAAGTAATTTTACGAAAGATCCGAAAAGCTCCCGCTCCCATAATAGCAGCCGCTTCCTCCTGATCAACCCCCTGGGCGTTAAGAACCGGTATTATTTCCCTTGAGATAAAGGGAAAAGTTACAAACACCGTACCAAGAATAACACCGGGAACCGCAAATACGATCTTAATATCCAACGCGGTAAGGATACCATGGGTCCAGCCGATGCGTCCGAAGGTAAGGATAAAGATCAGACCTGCTATGACCGGGGATATGGCAAAGGGAATGTCAATTAGGGTAGTTAAAAGTTTTTTCTTTTTAAAATGATATTTTGTAACGGTCCAGGCAGCAAACAGGCCGAATAACGTATTGACCGCAACCGCCGCAGCAGTTGCTTCCAGAGTAAGCAGCAGTGCTTTGACCGTATAGGAGTCAAATACCGCTTTCTTATAGACTGCAATACCGCTTCGGAAGGCTTCCGTTATTACTACGATAAGCGGCATGATGAGCATAATAAATAGAAATAAAATACTGACGGTAATCAAGAAAACCGGTACCGCTTTCGATACCCTCTGATGTGGTTTTGTCATGGCATGCTTCCCCTTTCTATTCCCTGGTAAATTTATTGGCATATACCTGAACTGAGTTGATCGCAAACAGAATAATAAAGGAGACTGCCAACATCACCAGCGCAATGGCATTTGCACCGTCATAGTTAAACTGCTCCAGCTTGCTCATGATTAGGAGAGGAGCGATTTCTGTCTTAAAGGGAATATTTCCGGCAATAAACACAACACTTCCGTATTCCCCCACGGCTCTCGCAAAGGCGAGTCCGAAGCCTGTCAGCAGAGCCGGCCGTATTTCCGGGAATACCACCCGGAAAAATATTCTGGACTTACTGGCACCAAGTACTCCGGCGGCCTCCTCATACTGCGGGTCCAGATCCTCTAACACGGGCTGGATGGTTCTTACCACAAAAGGAATACCGATAAAAACCATGGCAACAATGATCCCGAGTCTCGTATAAGATACCTTGATCCCCCATATTCCAAGTAATTTACCAAGCATTCCTTTATCCGAATACAGGGTGGTTAAAGCGATACCCGCAACTGCCGTAGGCAGGGCAAAGGGTAATTCAATCAGACCGTCAACAAATCTTTTAAAAGGGAATTCGTACCGTACCAGCACCCAGGCTAAAATAACTCCGAAGACTCCGTTGATGATTGCCGCGGTCAGGGCACATGAAAAACTTACAAGATATCCGGATAGGATCCGTTTGTCCGTAACCGTAGACCAAAAGGTATGTAATCCCATGGCAGAGGCATTCAGGACCAGTGAAGCCATAGGAATCAGAACGATTAAGCTGAGTAAAGTTAAGGTTACTCCCATGGAAATACCAAAGCCCGGTACAACCTGTTTTCTTTTGCGACGTTTCATAGTCATCAATGCCTCCGCTTATCTTAATTTATTGTTGGCCGGTATATATCTGATCAAATACACCGCCGTCATTAAAATGTTTCTCCTGTGCCTTATCCCAGCCGCCGAATAACGGGTCATCAATGGTTAACAGCTCTAAATCCAGATTAAATACGTCACCGAATTCCTTTAATATGTCTGGATTGGTGGGTCTGTAATAATTTTCACCGGCCAGTCTTTGGCCTACATCGGAATAGAGATATTCCAAATATGCGGTAGAAACCTCTCTGGTTCCTCTGTCATCCACTACCTCATCCACTATGGCAACGGGAGGTTCGGCAAGGATGCTGATACTTGGCGTAACGATTTCGAATTCTTCGGGATTTTCCTTAATGGAAAGGTAAGCTTCATTTTCCCAGGCTAAAAGTACGTCTCCCTGACCATTTTCCACAAAGGTGGTGGTAGCACCTCTGGCTCCGGAATCCAATACCAATACGTTCTGAAAAAGTTTCCCGATAAAATCCTTAATCTGGTTTTCCTCGTGATTATAAAGCTTATCGGCGTAACCCCAGGCTGCAAGGTAATTCCATCTTGCTCCGCCGGAAGTTTTGGGATTGGGAGTTATAATCTTAACATCGTCTCTTATCAGGTCATCCCAGTCCTCTATCTGCTTCGGATTGTCTTTACGCACCAGAAAAACTATGGTGGAAGTATACGGAGAACTGTTATTTTCAAATTCACTCTGCCAGCCTGCTTCAATGAGTCCGGCTTCTTCTATTGCTGTAATATCATATCCTAAGGCCAGTGTAACAACATCCGCCTCATTCCCTTCAATGACGGAACGGGCCTGTTTCCCGGAACCGCCATGGGAAGGAATTACGGTAACCTTTTGACCGGTTTTCTCCTTCCAGTATTTTGCAAATTCCTGATTATATGCTTCGTATAATTCCCTGGTAGGGTCATAGGATACATTTGTAATTTCCACTGATGCTGCATTGGAAGCGGAAACATCTTCCTTATTGCTGCCGCAGCCTGTTAATACCCCTGTAATTAATGTTATTGCCAATCCGAATGTAAACAGCTTTTTGATTTTCATAAAATCTCCTTTCTTCGATGTTAGAAGCAGGTACTTACCATACGGTTCTGCCAATTGCCTCTTCCCTCATTTTATATATTTCTAATCATATATGATTAGTATGATTTATGATTATACTTTAGAAGTAATAGTTATGCAACAA
>JAEZSL010000265.1 GCA_023443925.1 Bacillota bacterium
ATCCCGGTGATCTGGTGTATGGCGGATAAAATTCACCAATTATGCGGGACTGCGCATATGCAGTTCCGCAAATTTACTGTATAGGAGGTCATTTTGTGGAACAGATAAGTGCCATTGAGTTGAAAAATGTTACCAAGCGTTTCGGCGAGGTCATAGCCAATGACAATGTCAATTTATCGCTTAAAAAGGGCGAGATCCTTTCTATCCTGGGAGAGAATGGCAGCGGAAAAACAACACTGATGAATATGCTTTCCGGAATTTATTTTCCGGATGAGGGCCAGATTTTTATTGATGGAAAAGAGGTGACCATCCGTTCCCCAAAAGACTCTTTTGCATTGGGAATTGGTATGATTCATCAGCATTTTAAACTGATAAATATTTTAACGGCAGCCGAGAATATTATATTAGGGCTTCCCGGCACAGAGCGGCTGAAAATGAACCAGGTGAATGAGGAGATCAATAGCCTGACACTTAAGTATGGATTTGAGCTGAATCCATCCCAGAAGATTTATGATATGTCCGTATCCCAGAAGCAGACGGTAGAAATCGTCAAAGTTTTATACCGGGGAGCGGAAATACTGATTCTGGATGAACCGACAGCCGTTTTAACGCCTCAGGAAACCAAAAAGCTGTTTGATGTTCTCCGCAATATGAGAAAAGCCGGAAAATCCATTATAATCATTACCCATAAGCTGAATGAAGTACTTGAATTATCCGACCGGGTAGCCGTGCTCCGGAAAGGAAAATATATTGGTACCGTAAATACGTCCCAAGCTTCGGTTTCCTCCCTTACCGAAATGATGGTAGGTGAGAAGGTAACTCTGGATATAGACCGTACGGAGCCGGTTAAGCCAGAGAAACGGATTGATATGAGAGGTATCACCTGTAAGAGCAAGGAAGGGTTATCCATTTTAAAGCAGGCTTCCTTTACTGCCTACAGCGGTGAAATTCTTGGCGTGGCCGGTATTGCCGGCAGCGGACAGAAGGAGCTGCTGGAGGCAATTGCAGGACTTCAGGACATTGACAGCGGCGAAATTCTTTACTATTCACCGGAAGGCACTACGGAAAAGATTTCGGATATGAAGCCTGCTGAAATCAGAAATCTTAAGATACAGCTCTCCTTCGTACCGGAAGACCGCCTTGGTATGGGTCTTGTAGGTTCCATGGACTTAACCGACAATATGATGCTCCGCAGTTATAAGGAAGGTAAAAACTTTTTCGTAGACCGGAAAACGCCAAAGAATCTGGCTATGGATATTGTTGATAAACTATCAGTCGTTACACCCGGTGTGGAAACTCCGGTCAGGAGACTGTCCGGCGGAAATGTGCAAAAGATATTGGTCGGTAGGGAAATTGCCTCAAATCCTACGGTACTCATGGTGGCGTATCCTGTCAGGGGGCTTGATATTAATTCCTCCTATACCATATATAATTTATTAAATGAGCAGAAACAAAAGGGAGTAGCGGTTATCTGTGTCGGCGAAGATCTGGATGTGTTACTGGAATTGTGTGACCGCATTCTGGTGTTGAATGGCGGTAAGATAGCCGGTATTGTACAAGCAAGAAATACAACAAAAGAGGAACTTGGTCTTATGATGACGGGTACCGGAAAGGGGCTGCATACACATGAGCAAAGAGACAGTAAATAGTGAAGTATTTGTCCGAATGATTAAGCGGGATGCCATATCAAAAAGGAAAGCCTGGAGTATCCGATTACTTGCGATTATACTTTCTCTCCTTGTATGCGGACTTGTTATCGTGGCCATCGTACACCAGAATCCGATTCAGGTATACTTAGGAATTATAGACGGGGCGGTGGGCAAAAACCGCAGGTTATGGGTAACCATCCGTGAAGCTCTGACCCTGCTTATTATTGCCATCGGCCTGACCCCTGCCTTTAAGATGAAGTTCTGGAATATCGGTGCCGAGGGACAGATCTTAATGGGCGGTGCCGGGGCGGCAGCCATGATGATTTATGCAGGCGATGCCATGCCCAACTGGCTGTTAATCATTGTGATATTTATAGTAAGCAGCCTTGCAGGAATGCTATGGGGACTGCTTCCGGCAGTCTTTAAGGCGTATTATAATACCAATGAAACCTTATTTACTCTGATGTTAAATTATGTAGCCATGCAGATTGTAACCTTTTGTATTGTTTTCTGGGAGAATCCGGCGGGTTCCAATACGGTGGGAATTATTAACTCGGCTTCCGGTAAGGGGTGGTTTGGGAAAGTCTTTGGTCTGCAATATGGTCTGAATATTATTGTGGTACTGGTTATGACAGCTGCCGTATATCTTTATATGAAGCACAGCAAACATGGCTATGAGATTGCCGTAGTCGGTGAGAGTCAGAATACCGCGCGGTATGCGGGTATTAATGTGAAAAAGGTTATCATTCGTACCATGATGATCTCCGGTGCCATCTGCGGACTTGCAGGGAGTATCATCGTAAGTGGTGCCAGCCACACCATTTCTACCAGTACGGCAGGGGGCAGGGGCTTTACCGCTATTATCGTAGCCTGGATGTCCAAATTTAATCCCATTGCCATGATAGCCGTTTCGGCTTTCCTGGTATTTATGCAGCAGGGCTCCGTACAGATTGCATCCCAGTATGGATTAAATGAAAATGCATCGGATATTATTACCGGTATTTTATTATTCTTTCTGATTGGATGTGAATTCTTTATAAACTATAAACTGGAATTCCGTAAAAAGCATAAGGAGGTAAAATAATATGTCATTTTTATTACCCTTTATCCAAAATGCCATCGGCCAGGGAATCGGCATTCTATTTGGTGCCTCCGGTGAAATACTCACGGAGAAATCCGGTAATCTGAATCTTGGAATACCAGGTATCATGTATATGGGAGGAATATCCGGTCTTATGGGGGCATTCTTTTATGAAAAATCCACAGAGGATCCCAATGCTCTGACTGGTTTAATTATTTCTCTTATAGTAACCCTGGCGGCCTCAGCGTTTGGCGGACTAATATACAGTGTCCTGACGATTACGCTTCGAGCAAACCAGAATGTAGTGGGCCTGGCCCTTACAACCTTTGGTGTGGGTTTCGGAAACTTTTTCGGGGGATCTATTTCAAAGTTGGCGGGAGGTGTGGGACAGATATCCGTAAAGGCAACCGCCTCGGCTTACCGCGCCAGGATTCCGGGGCTTAAAGATATACCGGTAATCGGGGATATTTTGTTTTCCTATGGATTTTTAACCTATCTGTCTGTTATTCTGGCGGTATTGCTTACTTTTTTCCTTAATAGAACAAGAACCGGGCTTAACTTAAGAGCCATCGGAGAAGATCCGGCAACTGCGGATGCGGCAGGCATTAACGTATCCAGATACAAATATATAGCCACCATATCCGGCGCTGCAATTGCCGGTCTCGGCGGATTGTACTTTGTAATGGAGTATTTAGGCGGCACCTGGACCAACAACGGGTTCGGTGACAGAGGCTGGCTTGCAATTGCCTTGGTTATTCTGGCCTTATGGAAGCCGGTGAATGCAATCTGGGGCTCTTTCCTTTTCGGCGGATTGTACATTCTCTACATTTACCTTCCCGGATTGACCAGAGCCACTCAGGAGCTATGCAAAATGCTTCCGTATATAGTAACCATAATCGTATTAATATTAACCAGTAAACGTAACAAACAGGAGAATCAGCCGCCGGCAAGTCTCGGCGAAGCTTATTTCAGGGAAGAACGATAAATCAAATCAGGGCTGCCGCAGTATTTGCGGCAGCCCTGGCTTGGAAATAAGCTGCAGTAAATGAGTTTCAATAGTAAATGAGTTTCAATAGTAAATAAGCTTCAATAGTAAATAAGCTTTAATAATACATTAGCCTCAATAATAAAGCTGCAATAAATAAGCGGGTATCCCAAATTAGTATCAGCTTTGGGATACCCGTTATCATTCATTCTATCAGGCATGGGATAACAGAGGAAATCTGGAGTTATCAAGTATATTCTTACCTCTTATAAATAAAGTGGTATTTTCTTCCCGTACCGCCTCCTTTGTATAAGAGGCAGTCTCAGTTGGGGTAAACCCAAGACGGACTAAGGTGCTTTCGCTAACCAACAGAGCATTTATAACAAGGTCTAGTTCCACGGGCTTCTTACAAAAAACCTCCTGTATCAGCAGGTGATTTTCCTCATATTCTGCGACAACGGCCGTTTTTAAATCCTCAATATAATAAATGTGTTCCTTCATAAAAGAACTGCAGTAAAACATAATAAGGGAGGTATTGCCAAGCATGGCAGTCTTAGCATTGGGATACCGGTTATTAACCAGCTCCAGAAGAAGTGAGCGGTCCGCTTCGAGATCCATATTAAGCTTGCGGCAGTTTGCTTGAGGAGCTTTTTTACTAAAGTACTTGCTGTAGCCGTATTCTTCCGATTTGATAAAACCATATCTGGGATAGAAGTCCAGAACGCTGTCATTTGCAAATAAATAGAAAAGATCATGGCTGTTTTCATATTCTTTTATAACGGTTTCTATTAACAGACGGCTTAATCCCTGGTTCCGGTGTGAGGGATGAGTCATAACGGTGCCCAGCTGGATCGGAAAAACATGCTTACTCAGGGAATTGAATTCCATGTAGTTTACGGAAACATTTGCAACGATCTCATTGTCATGCAAAAAGGAATAAGGGTTATACTGCTCCGTCCAGTATCCGTGCTGATACCAGTCTTCAAAATCAAATCCGTAGGTCTGTCTGGTCAGACGGTTGAAACTGGCACGTAAGAGCTCATTTTCTTTATAATTTTTGATCAACATATATTCTTTATCATTGATACGATAAGAAATGTTTTGAGACATGGCTTTAGTACCTCGCTTTACATTTTTTTATTTAAGTAATTGCGAAGCACCATTACATCTACATACCATACAATTGATATAATTTCAGAGCCAAATCTTGTACAGAGGCAACTGAAACCCTAAAATTCGTATCAATTGTATGGTATGTTTGAAAAACGATATAGTTTCGCAATTGTTTTTATTTAGTCCGAAATGGCATACCTGCAATCATGCAGACCAATTCATTATAGGAGATTCCCTTACACCTGGCCTCCTGAGGGATTAAACTGGTGGGGGTCATCCCCGGCAGGGTATTGGCTTCCAGGCATATGAATTCACCGCTTTCATTCAGAATAAAGTCAATTCTGGAGTAATCACCAAGCCGTAAGGTATCGTGTACCTGCAATGCCCTGTTTTGAAGGATTTCAGTTAGTTCGGGAGACAGCTCAGCGGGGCATACTTCCTTTGTCAGGCCATTCTGGTATTTGTTCTTATAATCATAAAAGCCCATCTTTGGAATAATTTCAATTACAGGTAACGCTTCGTGGTTTAAAATGCCCACAGAAAATTCTCTTCCCTTGACCAATTTTTCGATTAAAACTTTATTTTCATAAACGGCTGCAAGTTTCAGGGCAGTCTCCAGTTCTACACCGGTATTAACAAGGGACACACCGATACTGGAGCCGCAGCTGACCGGTTTGATAACACAGGGAAATCCAATTTTCTCAAGGATTACGGAGTCAAAGGCCGTAGTATTAGGTTCCTGTTTGATCATATCATGCCTGGTACTTTTTGCCAAGGCTTTTTCTGGAATATTATATAAAATCCAGTCGGCAGTAGGGATACCGGCCTGTACCAGCAGTTTTTTGGTTATATCCTTATCCATAGCCAGTAAACTGCCGATGTACCCTGTACCCGTATATTTAATACTAAAATTATCAAAAGTAGCCTGTATCTGGCCGTTTTCACCCATGGCACCGTGCAGTGCGATGAAAACCACATCTGCCAGCATACATATTTCCAAAACCTGATTGCCGATTAAAGCGGCCTGGCCGTTGCTGCGTTTTCTGATTTCCTTTAAATCCGGTTCTTTTTCCGGTACTTTATATTCGTATCGTTTCTCTTCCCAGGGTTTTACGAATAACTGGTTTAAGTTTTTATCCCCATCCTGTACTCCTTCATATACATCCAGCAGTAAAACTTCATGACCGGATTCCAATAAGGAATTGGCAATCAGGCTTCCGGAGGATAAAGACACATCACGCTCCGGGCTTAACCCTCCTGCAAGGACAACAATTTTCATAATCTATACCAGCCTTTCTTTTCATTTTCTCTCAATCATCAAACCATGCCGCCGCTTCTGCGGCATCTCAAATTACCATGACAAAGCTTGAAATGATTTTTTTCTAAGTTTATTTCGTGGTTTTCCTAAACAGTAATCTCTCTGATCTAATTCTCAGAGGGGCTTATAAACACCTAAATAAGACTTTAAATCATTATATGAAACATTTCCTGATGAGACTATCACTATAATGCTTCAGTTTTTGCAGATAGTGCTATGGCGGTATATCATGCAGATAATACAATTTCAGAGCAGAATCCTACCCGGCGTACAATTCGGTGGGCCAATTTGGTGGGGAAATGAAATTCTGGAATTCGTATCAATTGCAGATTATTTGGAAAACTATGTAGTTTCTCAATTGCTTATGATATAATGAAAGCGGAATGAGGATTGCAAATTTGTATGTAATCCGATTAGAGTAACTAGTTTATGAACAAGCACTATGTTTATGATTAATAAAAAAGTAAATGTTGATTTAAACTTGATTGTAATCCTATTGGAGTAACTAGTCCATGAACAAGTACCATCTTCATGAACATGTATGTTCATTATATAAAATTATAGAAAAGGAGTGATTTTTATGGTATATCTATTTTTAGCAGACGGGTTTGAAGAAATTGAAGGACTAACGGTGGTAGATTTACTCAGAAGAGCAGAACTGGAGATACGCATGGTTTCTGTTACCGGTGATAAACAAGTCATCGGCTCCCACAATATAAAAGTAGAAGCAGATGAAATATATGGTGAATCGGATTATACTCTGGCAGATATGCTTATTCTGCCGGGAGGAATGCCCGGCACCAGGCACCTGGCGGAACACAGAGAACTGGGAGTACTGCTGAAACAGTTTCATAATGAAGGAAAAAATATCGCAGCAATCTGCGCAGCGCCTAGCGTGCTGGGGATGTTGGGTATATTAGAGGGTAAAAGGGCAACCTGTTATCCCGGTTATGAAGATAAGCTGGCAGGAGCTGTACCTACAGGAAATAAAACAGAGATTGACGGTAATATTATAACCGGGAAAGGTATGGGAGTTTCTATTGAATTCTCCCTGGCGGTTATTGATCGGTTAAAAGATAAGGAGACTTCACAAAAAATAGCGGCCTCTATTCAGTACATTTAATATGTTTATATAACAGCCAGATAGACAGTACGTTTGGAATTATCATTAAGGCGTTAATCAGGTCGGAAAGCTCCCAAACAAATTCCAGGGACAGTATGGCGCCCACAAATATCATAACGATGTAGCAGATGCGGTAGGTTCCTATTCCTTCTTTTCCGAAGAGATAGACTACCGCTTTTTCACCGAAATAAGACCAGCCAATCAGTGTAGCGGCAGCAAAAGCAATAATGGAAAACCCCAATATGTACCCGCCAAAAGGAATCTGCTGGAAAGCAATGGTGGTAAGTTCAGAGGCGGAAGCACCTTTTACGGATAAGGGGTCTTTTAATATATTGGATACAATAACCAGGCCGGTGATCGCACACATAACAACGGTATCCCAGAAAGTAGCACTCATGGATACCAGGGCCTGATTATAAGGATTCTCTGTTTTGGCGCTGGCGGCGGCTATGGCAGCGGTGCCGATTCCGGCCTCATTGGAAAACAGTCCTCGGGCAATACCGTAACGGGCTGCGGTTTTTATAGTGCTGCCGATAAAACCACCCATCATTGCATTTGGAAGAAATGCAGAACGCAGAATAAGCGATACGGCAGGCATTAGAAAGCGGTAATTCAGGACCAGCAAAACGACACAGGCCAGAATATAAAAGATACCCATGGCAGGCACCAGTTTGGTACAGATATTTCCGATGGATTTGATTCCACCGATAATTACCAGGCCTGTGACCAGGGCAGTAATAAAACCAACCGGGTAGGGAGAAAATCCCCACAGGTCTTTCGAAACATCAGTTATGGAATTAGCCTGGGTGGAGCATCCTACACCGTAAGAGGCCGCCAGAGTAAGAAAACAGTATAAAACTGCTAAAGGTTTGGAATGCAGGCCGTATTCCATTACATACATAGGCCCGCCGGAACAAGTACCATCTTTTGCCGTACGCCGGTAGTGGATACCCAGGTAACATTCGGCATAGGTTGTGGCCATTCCCAGAACACCGGTTAACCAGATCCAAAGTATGGCGCCGGGGCCGCCCAGGGCTACCGCAGTTGAAACGCCGATTATATTGCCGATTCCTAAAGTGGCGGCAAGGGTAGTGGTCAGAGCAGCGAAACTGCTGGTTTCCCCATCCGCAGAAGAGGAGGGTTTAATGGACAGACGAATCCCCTTTCCAATTTTTTTTTGAATGAATTTTAAGCGGAAGGTAAGAAAAAGATGGGTAGCTAAAAGTATGATAAGCATGGGGCCGTTCCAGAGCAGCTTATTTATATCTTTTATCACAGAAAGAATTTCGCTCATAAGATTCCTTGTTTCAAACAGTTTATACAGTATATGAGCTAAAAGGGACAAAATATGAAAAGAAATAAACGACTCTGTTCTGAAAATAACAATTTACTTTGGGGTAATACCAGAAAAAAATTACGAATGAATCTGTTATCCGGTATAATCTTAATTTAATTTTCTACATTATGAAAGAAATTTTTTGCAAAATGAACTGCTTGATTTGGATGAATCGGATTTAATAAAGAGCATGAAAGTGTAATAGGGATAAAAACTTTAATACTGTTTTACAGTTATCAGTAAACTTATTATAATAGGAAGAAAAATAAATTTAAGTTCCATTACTTACCATTATAATATTTCCCACTTCTGTTAACAATATTACTATGATAAATGATTCATAAAACAAATCATTTATCTAAATCAATTGGTATCTTGTCACAAGCAAGTAATTAGTTGATACTAACAATCTTATCGTGGAGGTGAATTTATTATGGCAAGTAACAACAGTGGATCTAACAGAACAGAAGTACCTCAGGCTAGAGAAGCACTTGACAGATTCAAAATGGAAGTTGCATCTGAAATCGGTGTGCCTTTAAAACAAGGTTACAATGGTGATTTAACTAGTGCACAGAACGGCTCTGTAGGTGGTGAAATGGTTAAACGTATGATCAGAAGACAGGAAGAATCCATGTCTGGTCAGGGATCATCATTCTAAAGCGAAAAAGATTAGAAGAAACAGTTAACTTAAATTATACAACAGATGCTGCATAATTGTTTTA
>JAEZSL010000190.1 GCA_023443925.1 Bacillota bacterium
AATAATGAAGTTATTGATTTAAAGCATTTATATTCGGAAACATCTTCTGAATATGAGAAAAGTATGTATGAAAAACTGCAAAAGAAGAAAAAAGAGGTTCTGGCTCAGCTTCGCCTGGAATTCAAAACAGGAGCAGGCACTCGTGATAAATTGTCCAAAGAAATGCAGGAATATGAAGATTTTATTACTAAAAATATAAACCTATGGAACGAGAGTGCAATAAATAAGCAAGATCCGATGTATTTGGCCTGGATGAATAAGCAGGCGGTCAGCACCCAGGAGTTTTTCTCCTACGCCTTAAAGGCAGGCTGGGTTAATGTTAATCAATTCTCCTTCGGAAAGCAGTATTATACCCTGGAGGAAAGCTGCGAGGCGCTGGGGGAACAAATAACGGAATTATTAAAAGAAAATGGAGAGTTTGACAAACTGCTTATGAAATACCTGTTAAAAAGCGATGTGATATCCGGGACAGATATCTGCCGACTTTTGTATGAGCAGGGAATTCTGCCGAGAGCAGATCAGGATTATGAAGCGTTAAGGAAGCAGGAGATAAGCCCGTATACTTTTATCATAAAGAAAATCAAAAATCTTGAAATAACCCCCGCCCAGCTGGCACTGGATCCTTATTCGGGTTCGGCGGTGGTAGTGGAAGCAAATACGGGGAAAATTTTGGCCAGTGTAACCTACCCCGGTTATGATAATAACCGTCTTGCCAATCAGATGGACACGGATTATTACAATAAGCTTTATAGGGATTTATCCATTCCTTTGTATAACCGCGCCACCCAGCAGTTAACGGCACCAGGCTCCACTTTTAAGCCGGTCACTATAATTGCAGGACTTAAGGAAACGGTAATACAACCTGATACTTCTGTTTTCTGTAATGGCAGCTTTGATAAAGTAATACCTGCTATGAGGTGCTGGAAGCGGTCGGGCCATGGAAATATAGAAAATGCGGCTGCGGCTCTGGAACATTCCTGTAATGATTATCTTGGAGAAATTTCTTATAACCTTGGAATGCTTGGAAGGAGTACGTATTCCGATGACCAGGCATTAAAGCTGATACAAGCTTATACAGGATTACTGGATCTGGATAAAAAGTCGGGTATTGAATTAACCGAAAGCGCACCGCAAGTTACGGACCGTTATGCCATTCCTTCTTCTATCGGACAGGGTACTCATAACTATACCACGGTTTTACTTGCGAGATATGTGAATACACTGGCAACGAAAGGTACCAGCTACAAACTCTCTCTGATTGATGGAGTCAAAGATACGGCGACCAGAGATTTTATGAAAAAGGAGAGTGTGCTGCAAAGTACCGTCAGCCTTTCAGAAGAAATCTGGGATACGGTAAAGCAGGGTATGAAACAATTTGCAGGCAGTAACTCCGAGTTAAAGGACATAAAGATAGATACTGCCGGTAAGTCCGGAACCGCCCAGGAATCTGCCCTCAGACCGGATCATGCTTTATTTATAGGATATGCACCAACCGAAAAGCCGGAGATCTCCGTTGCGGTCCGCATTGCCAACGGGTATGCCTCCGGTAATGCCGTAGGAACCGGAAAAGATATTCTGAATTACTATTTTGGATTGGAGAAGAAGGAGGATATTATTAACGGGAAAGCAGCCGGAGCGGTTAATGTGAGAACGGATTAAGAATGTAACGAAGAAATAAAATATGCTTTTTGTTTCAATTGAATTTATATAATACTTTATGTTAGTATAGTTTAAAAGCTAAGTTGATTTTAAAAGCCCAGCTAATTTATATTACAGGAGGTATTACATGAGTAAAATTTCAGAAATTGTTGAATGCAAAAAGCATTATGAAGGTCTTACACTTGTGGAGCGAATGAAAGAATGCCATACATCTGCTGTCAGTATAGCATTGATACAAAACTTTGAGATTTGTGAGGCATATGCTTACGGAGTAAAGTCCTTCGAGAAGGGGGAAAAGATTACGGTGGATACACTTTTTCAAGCCGGTTCTATTAGTAAACCTGTGTTTGCGGCTGCCGTCATGCGCTTGGTTGAAAAAGGGACACTTGATATAGATACAGACATTTCAGAGTATCTTGTAAGTTTTAATGTACCCATATACGATAATCAAAAACATAAAATCACGTTAAGACAGATCTTGAGTCATAATGCTGGTTTGAATCTCCATGGCTTTGCCGGTTATCAGCAAGGACAAGAGATACCAACTGTTGAGCAAATTTTAACCGGAGCATTTCCCTCAAATAATTTAAGGCTAAAATTAATCAAAGAGCCTGAAACCGGATCCCAATATTCAGGCGGGGGATATGTTCTTGCTCAAAAAATTATTACTGATCTATGCAAAGTTAATTTTTGCGATTTGATGAATGAATTGGTCTTTTCTCCATTAGTAATGACACATAGCACCTATTCGCAACCTCTGCCTGAAAATAAATTAAATGAAATCGCTTGTGGTTATAATCACCACAACTTACAATTACCTGGGGGATATAATATAATGCCGGAATTATCGGCGGCCGGACTATGGACTACACCATCAAACCTTGCACGGTTTGGCATTGAGATAATGAAAGCTTTAAAAAGTGAAAGCATATTCCTTGAACAAAAGATGGCTGAGTTAATGACAACAAATGCATATGAAAACTCAAAGTATGGAGTAGGTTTTGCCTTAGGCCAAAGTGAAAAGGGATTGACATTTGGTCATGGAGGTTCAAATTTTGGGTATCATTCTAACATGGTTTTTTGCCCTGCTGACGGTTCAGGAATTGTAGTTATGCAAAATTCGGATATTGGGGTGTCAATCCGTGATGAAGTCACGAATGCTTTCAAAGATATATTTGGCTGGTGATGTAATAAAGGTCCATTATAAGCATTAATTATCACAAGCCATGCTCCAACTACTATTTGCAGTAATAAAGATTAGTAAAAACTTAATTCATACCTGTGTTAAATTGAAACTCTATTCTAATTTGGACTTTACTTATTAAGTGAAACAAAAGAGTTAAAAAACAGTATATACGGTGTAACACACCATTGGGGTGAGTTATCTTAATAACTCAGGATTAATTAACATGAAAAGCTGCTTAATAGGCAGATTAAAAAAGACGGGAATCAGGCGTTTTATTACCTGAAATCCGTCTTTTGATTTTTTAACTGCATAACACAAAAATGTAAAATATAGATATTTTTAATCAATAGAATAAAGCTTTTTTGCTTTTAGGATTTCCAGTGCAATTCTGCGGGCGGCAGCACCATCCGCCTGTTCCTTCGCCTGAATATTAGCGGCAAAGAAATAAGTGTTATCGTTCTTTTCAATAAACCCGACAAACCATCCGTTTATATTGTTATGCTCCAGATTCCCGGTTCCGGTTTTACCATACAGAGCGCCAATCTCATTATCTGATAAGAGCAGGCTATCTTTTACAGTTTGAATGTTCTTATCCTGAAAGCGGAATTCGTTGGTATATAACTTGGTCAGTAACTCCACTTGCTCCACAGGAGATATTTTTAAGGAGGACTCCATCCAGGAGCGGCTTAGACCGCCGGACAGATCCGCATTACCGTAACCGATACGCTGTACATAGTTTTTCAGGTCTTTCATACCGGTTTTTTGATCCAGCGACTGAAAATACCAGTTCACCGAATCTTTCATGGCAGAATAAAGCGTCTGGTCCCGGTTCCAGGAAGTATAGGGATAAGTACTTCCATCCCAGGGCAGTATAGAAGCTTCCGGAGTTATGCTGCCGCTTTCTAAACCAAATAACGCGCTGTATATTTTATAAGTAGAATCCGGTGAGATTCGTTTTGTACTGTCAGCTTTATTATAGATCGTCCAGTGGTCCGCATTCTGGTCATAAAGAACAAAACTGCCGCCGTACTGGTTATAATAAGTACTTAAATCCTCATAATCCACCTGGGAAGAAGCAGAGGAGGAAGGAAAATCGTATACGTTATCCTGGGAAGCGTTTACCGATAGAAATGGAGCAAACGATAGGATAAGTATACCCATACAGGCAAAAACAGTTCCGCTTTTTACTTTCAGCCAACGGTTTTCGGGGCGATAGGAGGCAATGCTCATAATCCGCTTTGTAATCTGTTTCCTGGTACCGGCAAGTCCTGCTGTAAGGGGATAAGCAGTTCCGGATAGTTTTCCGGCAAAGCGCAGCAAGGTATAACCGTAGTCGGTACAGTTTTCTTCACCCAGCAGGGATAAAACGGAAGCATCACATGCCAGTTCCCTGTCATTACGCATTTCGTTCAGTCCAAGCCATACCAGTGGTTGGAACCAGTAAAGGATTTTGGCCAGGCACATGAGATAATTAACAAAAATATCTCTATACCTGTAATGCTGCAGTTCATGGAGGAGAATAAAACGGATCTCCTTTTCATCAAACTCCGATATTATCTGTATCGGCAGCAGGATACGGGGATGCATAAGTCCAACGGAAACCGGGGACTGCAGATAAGCACAGCTTAAAACCGGTATCTCCTTTTCTATATTTAATAAGGAGCAGCAATCTGCTATAATTCCTTTTACCTGGGGGCTTTGTACCGGAAGGGCGGAAGAAATCAGCAGCTTTATCTTCAGGCTGGAACGCAGGGTGAGAATTAGCATAACCGCAGCACCGCCCAGCCAGAGCACCAGAAGGAGAATGGTTAGCATAGATGGTGCTGCTCGGTCCACGGAGACGGAAAAATCCCGGAGCCAGTTAACCACACCAGATTGGTTTGCAGCGGTTGCTACATTGTTTTGTACCGCATTATCCTTAACAGATCCTCCTAAGTTAGCCAGATAGGAGAAGAGCTTGCTTAAGTTTAAAAAACCTTCTGATCTTACTGGCAAAATGGGAAGAGCCAGCATGAAGAGGAACAGAAACCAGATATTATACTGAACCCTAAGGGAGAGATGTCTTTTGAAAACCCTTTTTACAAGGAGAATAACCAGTACCAAAAGTGAAATCGCAAGATTGGAGATAAGGAAACGAATTTCAAAAGAAGAGGGCATATCAGGGTTCTCCTTTTCTTGTACGGGCGGAGAGGAGATCTTGCAAAGTCTCGATTTCCTTTTCGGATAAGGTATCCTTTTCCAGATAATTGGTAAGCATGGAAGCAAGGTTTCCATCATAAAAACGTTTTAAAAAGGAGCTGTTTTCCTGGTCAAGATATTCATCTTTTTTCACCAGAGGGGTATAGACAAATACCCGGCTGTTTTTTTCATAGGTAAGGGCGCCTTTTTGTACCAGGCGTTTTAAAAGAGTCTGAATGGTTTTCGGGCTCCAGTCCGTTGTTTGAACCAGCCTGTCCGTAACCTCATTGGTGCTGATGGGAGCATTATTCCATACCACTTTCATAACTTCATATTCTGCTTCAGATATTTGAGGTAATTTTTTCATCAAGGAATCCTCCGGAAATCTTACATTTGTAATATAGAGATATTATAATATTGGACAAAAGGATTGTCAATGTGATTAAAAAGACTTTCAGCAGTTTTTGTGTATGATATGGATAATATTACAGGGTAATAAGTAAGACTGAATTATTAGATTGATTGAGCTGTATGAAAGAAGAAGAGCACGATGAAAAGAAAAATAAAAATTCATTACGTATTTTTGAATAATATGATAAATTTAATATCTTTTTGGCCATAGGTCATTCTGGTAATCAAATACATATTCTATGCTTTGATTAAGATTAATCAAGAAAAAATTCTATATATTGACTAAATAATGAAATAAAGTATAATAATCCCAAACCATTTCAATAAGAACTTAACAATAAATTTTTTATCACTAAAACAAGATAAAAAAACATATTATTCTGTATAAACGTAAAATACTTAATGAAGGAATATAAGTTATGAATAAAATTTTGAGAGTTCATGATCCATTATCTACTACATATTCTCATTCAGCAAATACTTTGGCAATTATTGGGAATGATGAGGGGATTCATCCGTGGCTAATGAATTGTTTTATACAAATTTTTGGTTCTAAAGAAGATTTTTTAGATTATCAAGATTTTGGTTTTATGGAATGTCCTATTAAACACACTCAGCATATAGGACTTGATTTGGTAAAAAAAGGATGGACGCATATGACAGAATTCATAAGATATATTATACAAATGGATTATTATGTATATGCAGAAATGAATGTAAGTAAAATAAAGCTTTATAATAATTTTAAATTACCATTTGCTCATGATGTATTAATTTACGGATATGATGATGAAAAAAAGGAATATTCTATTGCTGATTTTTTTGATGGGAAAAGCTATTCTTTTACTAAGACATCATATCAGGAAGTTGAAGATGCTCTGAATTTAAATGAAGGAACATTTGGGAAGACTGGTATATTTTATGATTATATTTTTTTACTAAAACCTAAAGATGATATAAAAGCGATTTTTTCAGTGGATAAAGTTAAAGATTCGCTATCTCTATATTTAGAAGAAAAGCCTATGATTTATGGTTTTAATAGATTTAAACCCTATACTATTAATGAAATTCAAGATTATTATTATGGAATAAGATGCTACAATATTTTTTTAGCATGTTAGATAATATTAAAGATAATCAACAATTACCTCATCGTTGGCGACAAATTAGTCATTTAATGTATGAGCATAAAAAATAATGGGAATTAGAATTAAATATATGAAAGAAAAAAAATACCAGATGTTTATGGTAATGCATATAATGAAATTGAGGAAAAAATGTTAGTAGCTAGAAATCTATTAATGAAATATAGCCTAAATAAAACTGATACTAGATAAAGTCAAATATAATCTTATATCTGTGATGAATATGGAAAAGGATATTATACCGAAACTCATTAACGATATAATTTTACATTAATGTAAATTTAAGTGTGACAAACAGGAGCACAAGTAAATTGAATCGATCTCTGTCAAGGTGGGAAAATTATAAATTTTGGAATTTCAGGGTATACCTAAAAATTATTCCGGATCCTATTGCTAGAATTCCGGAATGCGAGCATTTTACTACACTTTGATCTTGCAAAGCTCCTGGATTGTTACATTCCAAGGTGCAAGCTATGTTAATTCATCATCTGACCTGTCCTTACTGGCGTTTCTCTAGCAAGAGCTTAAGATATTCATTTAGATTTAGGCCATATTCCTTTGCCATCTCTACGATGGTGAGATAAAGCGAATTAGCGGTAGCTCCTTCCGAAGTGTCTGAAAAAAGCCAATTTTCCGACCTATGGTTACTGGGCGGATTGCATTTTCGCTGAGATTGTTGCTCAGGCTGCACCGACCATCTTCCAGATAAGTCATAAGAAATTCTCGGCGGTTATTGATGTATGTGATTGCTTTCTTCAGTTTCTCACTATCTCCGGGATTGACTTGATTTACCCATGCCAAGAATCCCTCAACGATTGGTTTCTGATCATTGAGGCGACGATTTCCGATCTGCTTGTATGAGAGTCCTTTCCCCTTATAGGTTCGCTCATACTCGAAAGCATATTACAGTACAGGACCCCCCCTGCACTGCCGGATGAGTATAACTCTTTCTCATTGCCTTTCGGGATAGCTTCTAATAGGTATCTACTGATGTGCGCATAGCAGCAACAGCGCTTGGGTTCCTTTACTTTGTTGTAGCCTTGGTATGCATCTGCCATTAGATAGAATCCCGGTTCAATTTCTTTTAGGAATTGCTTTGCATTTTCTCCTGCTCTTGTAGGCGTGTAATGATAGAGGATGATTGGATTTAATTCATCTTCACCGGTTCGGACAACCCATAAGTAAGATTTGGTTTGTGAGCGTCGATCTTCCTCTTTCAAAACCAGAATGGGAGTCTCGTCCATCATAAGAAATCTGCATTTTAGCAGTTCACGATGGAAGTAATCATACATTGGCCGGATATGTTATAATCCGGCCGTAATGATCCAATGAGCCATAGATGTCCGACTGATAGGCGCATTCATTTGTAGAAAATCCTGTTCCTGACGATAAAGAGGAATGTACAATCCATACTTTCGATAAATAATATATGCCAACAGGGATTCCGAAACATAACTTCCGGGGATCAAGGCCGGTGTGCCATTATCCTTTATAAACGGTATTTCTTCTGTGTCCTTGCACTCTGGACAGGAATAAGTAGTGGCCATGTATTCGATACGCTCAAGCTTCGGAGGAGTATGCACTATTTCGCTACGGATTCGTTCGGTCCCAATCGGAACCATCTGAATCCCACAGATAGGACATGATTTTTATTCGTCGGTCAGTGTATCTACCTTCACTTGTCTGGTCGGGATGTCCCTAAATTGCTCTGCTAAACCTCTCGGAGCAAAGCCTTGATACGATCACATCGTCTGCCTTAAAAAAGATAAATCGATCGGACATCCGGCTCCGCTTTCAGCTGATCCAGTACGATGGCACATAGACCATCCAATGACTTACGCATATTAGTATATCCTGTAATGATATAGATGCTGGTTGCTGTGGAAATATCACCTAGCATAGCCTAAACCTCCTATGCATCTCAGCGTTGTCTCAATCAGACTTTTATCTGTGTTGTTAAAGAAATGAATTGTTGCATTACCAATCCGAATTTCAACCATGGGTAATTCTCTGGTTGCCAGGTCCGTAACAATGCAAGTATTTTGCTCTACCTGCATCGTAGTAGGTACTGACGCTGCATTCGGTATTAAGTTAACATTGACTACTTCTTGCAGAGGAGCTGGTGTTTTCTTTTCTTTGTTAGCCGTCATAGGAATTGACATTCCGCACTTGCGAAGCCGGCTAACCCAGTTATAAAAGGTGCCTGGATTAATATCATTCAATTGGCACCATTGATAGTCGGAGAGACCACTCTGGCGACACTCCATGATGAGTCGGAACTGCTCACCATTTGAAATTCGTTTTTATCTCATAATTGCTATCCTCCGAAATAGAGTAAAATGCTTGCATCTTCGTAAAAGGATTGGAGTAAAACGCTCGCATTTCCTGATATCAATTATAAAGATAAGTGGCGGTGGATGAAATCCACCCCTAAATTAGACGCTTACGTATAATAGAGTAGACACAAAGTTAAGAGATAATTATGAAAGGTGGTCAAGATTTTTTACGTGAAATGACTATAGTCACGAAAGGTATACGGTATCACTATGGTCCTATGTCAAGATTTAGTACAAATATTAAAATGAGAAGTTCTGCCTGTTAAGCAGCAGGCAGAGACATAGCCCTCTCATACAGTTTTTCATATTTATCAGGAGACAAATAATCACAATGACTGTGTATTCTGACGGTGTTATAAAAGGTTTCGATATATTCAAAAATAAGCTTATAGGCATGGTTGTAGTTACGAATACGAAACCTGCTTAACCGTTCTCGTTTGATAAGAGAATGGAACGATTCAATACAGGCATTATCGTAAGGATAGCCGGTATGAGAATAACTTCGTTGCATGTTAACAGTGGCTTCTTGCCAGGCATTAGAGACATACTGGCTGCCACGATCTGTGTGTATAATCAAAGGCAAATCGGTATTCCGACAAGCTTTTGCTTTATTGATTGTTTCGATAACGGAACAAACTTCCATTGTATCAGAAAGAGTCCAGGCAATAATCTTTCTGGCAAATAAGTCCATAACGCAGTTGAGATAGACAAGTCCGTCCTGTGTCCAAATGTAAGTGATATCGGTACACCAGACAGCGTTAGGGCGTTCTGGATTAAACTGTTCATCAAGAATGTTGTGAAGTTCATCACTGAAATCAGAGTCTCTGGTTGTGGTGGTCCAAGGTTTAATCCACTGAGCTTTGATGCCCATTTCACGCATGTATTTGCCTACTGTGCGTTGGGCAATGGTTTCCCCTGATTTGCGAAGTTCCTTAGTGATTTTAGGAGCACCGTAATTCTGTTTTGAACTATCATAAAACTTCTGGATTTCCTTTTTGACAGCCTCTTTACGTTGCTTGGAGGAAGAGACTTTTCGATTCAGAAAAGCATGATATCCAGAGCGGGATACGCCTAAAAATTTCAGCATTCCGGAAGTAGAGACTTGGCGTCTTGTAACTTTAGATGCCTCTACCTTGGCAGAAACTTCAGTATAGATAGAATCTGTCAATCTTTGCCCAGAATGCCGATGGCTTTTTTTAACACATCAAGAGCATCTTGAGCATCACGGAGCTCACGTTTGAGACGAGCGATTTCCTTTTGTTCATCTGATTCGTAGTTACCGGAACCTCTAACGGGAATGTCACCATCATGGTCACGGAACTGAGCCTCCCATCTGGCTAAGGTGCTTATACCAATTCCGAGATTCTTGGCACATTCAACCTGAGTAAGATCAGGATGTTCCTTGTGATAGTTGATAGCATCTAACTTGAACTGCATCGTGTTATTATACATTATTTCAAGGGAATGCCTCATTTTATTTTTGTATATATTACCAGAGTTTTAATTCCCCTCAAATAGAATATTTAAAATCTCATGCAATTGGGGCGTATTAACAACTTCTTCTTTTTTTTACATTTTAATATCTTTAATTCTTCTAACAAAGGTATAAACGGACTTATCTTGCACCCAGAAGTTTGATATTCATTAATATCTGTACCTGTATACGGTTTTCAATCAACTTTATCTTGCACTATTTCTTTTATTTTAGATATATCATAATCAATGTAAAGAAAAGGATAAAGCGTTTTTATATCTCCTGATATAAGAAAGTTGTGTTCCGAAAACTCTCTGAACTTACCATTTGTCTTATATAATTGAGTAGTTCTAAGTTCTAAGTACTTCCATACAATTTTTTGAACTAATTATAAAAGTTATTTCATTTATTCTGCTTAATTTATCTGGGCTCATGTCATTATATATATCTTTCTTTAACTGATGAGGATCAAGACCACTAATGACAGTTTGAATATTATTTCGGTAAGCATAATTAGCTGCACATGACCACATTAAGGAAGTATATACTTCACATACATAATTTTAATTCCGAAAATTATCGAAGATTTCATACTCTGATATAAGTGCCTTATAAAATAAATTGTACATTTCTTTCTCAGGTTTATAGATCACATGTGGTACATTCAATCTATTGGTAATAGCTCGAACTGAATCCCAAAACAAATCATACTCAAGTCCATTATCAATAGTAATTGTTAATATATTTTTTTATATACTTCTTTCAACAAATATAACAAAATGTACTATCTTTTCCCCCACTAAACATTAAAGCCCATTCATATATTCCTTTTTTCTCAATGTCTAATGCGTTCTAAAATTTTTATTAATATCCAGCATATTCATATATTCAATCTCCTCAATATAAATAATCAACCATACTTCCATCTAATTCTAACTATATCAAAATACTTCTTCTAACCAATTTTTTTCCTTCATATTGCGCATATCCTAATGGATGAATTCTTTTGGTTCGAGATAGAAAGTGAAATTAGTTCTATTGAATGAACTATAAAACATTATATTAAGTATTTGTTTTCGGCAATTAATTGTAAAAGCCCTCTGTATATTGGAATACTAGATCTGGATATATATTTAAACATTATGGATATTCTTTTGGTTTAACTTTCAACGCTTTTTAATTACATTTTTTCGTTAGTGATGTTAGCATCTAATTAGTAATGTATGGCTTAATATAAATAAAGAGAATTATAATAAAGAAGTAATTGGTAGTGGAAATAGCAATTGGAAACCTCCAATTAAAAACTGTCGTTTGCATGGAACTGTACATATGCGAATTCCTTTTAGAAGTTAGTATAATAAAAGAGTAAAAATGCAACTAATATGATAGTGCGAAAATTTAAACCATAAAAATATAGCTAATTCTAAGGATAGAGAAACGTATGGTTTTAATTTAATTTTTTATTAAAGGCTACTCTAGGTGAATTGTCAGCAAGAAAAATAATTTAAAAAGTTGAAATTCGTAGGGTAGCTTTCCGTGAAGCAGAAGTGATCGTCGATGCTGTATCCACCATCCCGGGACTGGAAAAGAAGGACCTGCATGACATCGAAACGGAAACATGAGTTATCTCCAAGACCAGCTTACGGAAATCATGGACACGATGGGCAGAAAACGTCTTCCGCATTTACCCCCTGCTTTATTTAAAGTAGAGGATGGAGGAAGGAACATCATGTGACTGTGTATACCGGTAAGGATAACCAGACCATTATATGAGCAGGCTGTCTTTAGACTTACACCGTAACAGCATTCTGATACCATATCAGGAAGCTGTTATCATGAATTCGAGATATTTGAATGCCATTCCTCTGGCTTTCAAATATTTTTACTAGAGGTTGATTCGGTTTTGTTGGAATATAAACGGGACTTTCTACTCACAATCAATGATTCCCGAATAACTGGGAAAGATGCTTACAAATTTCGATACTATATACTAGTGAAACTGGGGCTATAAAAATAGGTGGAGGATATCCACCTATTTTTATGATAGTGAAAGTTGTCGGTAGTGAAATGAAATCTCATGGTAAAATTCTTAATTTATGTGGATCAGCAGGAGATAGATAGCATGTTAAAGAATAGGATTCATTTAGAATTGGGGAAAAGTGGGACTGGAACGTGCCTGCGCCATAGTGCTTTACTACACCATGCAACCCAGCTAAAAAAGTGTTAAGACAGTGTTCGTTGCCAGCGAGACTTACAGGGAGGTCGTCAAAACGTAGACATTCAAAGATTTCTGTACCGAACAGGAGCTTGCGTTCTTGGACTGTAATAAAACAGATCCAGAATGCAAGGAGTCAATCGAGAATTTGATTGTTTCATGAAAAAGAACTTCTTTAGCGTTCTTAAGATTTCCTGCATTGATGATGTATGGCGTTTCCAGCCCAGATGGCTGGAGCAAAAGAATTCCTGTATCCACCGCTCGACCCTGTGGATTCCGAAGACCTTTATTGACAACTGATTATTTCACAGTGGAAGCTCTGGAGCGGAACCTTGTTCCGCACCAGTAGATTTTCTTAGCGAACCAGCGGTTTGACTTTGAGCTCCGCCTAATTAATTATAGAATCTTGTTTTTGGAACAGTATTCTCCCATATTCAGGGTTCCAGTTTCTATCCAGTGCTAATAGGCATATCTATCAATGATTGCTTCTGCCTGGATACCTTCGCCCATACGCTTTATTCAATCATCTTTTCTGTACTGCGTACAGAAGATAGTGGAGGTTGTATTTGATCGTCTTTCCATTAGCTCAAAGAGAAAGTACAGTTCACCATTGGAAAGGTCAGAAACAAGCCAGCATCAATAATAAGCAGAGGGATTTTTCCGTACCGTGCAAGCAGCTTTTTCTGCTGACCTTGAACAAGTGAAGCATCACCATACTCCATCAATAGATCTGGAAATCGTATATATCTGGTTTTAATCTGTCTGAAGCATGCTTGCTTTTCGAACGCACAGCTAAGGAAAGTTTTACCCGATCCAGTAGGTCCTTGAAGGATGATACTTTGGTGATGATCTATGTACTGACAACTAAAAAGATCACTTAAAAGATTTCTATTCAGATGCCTACCATCATAATAAAGGCTATGGATATCAGCTTGTGGAAATCGGAGCTTTGCTGATTTGATTAATCGCTGGATCTTGCCGTTATACTTTTCCTGATATTCATAATCGGTAAGACGCTGCATCCGTTCATCAAAAGACAATGATACTGTAGCAGGCTCTGATTGCAGGAACTCAAGTCCTGTAATAATTTCTGGCATATTTAATTCTCGTAACTTACGTTTGGTTTCATCATTAATCATTGTTACCACCTCCGTAATAATCACTTCCACGAAGATATCCCATCTTGCGTGTTACTTTCGATTTAGTCGTCTTGCTTTCTAGATACAATACATCTTGATTGGCGGCTAAAATAGAATTAAGATGGTGGTAACGGGGCTTTTTAATTCCATTTGTAATGGCGAATTCACAGGCAGCTTCCAGGCGTGATTCAGATTACTTATTGCTTAAACGCAGAACAGCCAGAGCAGGATTATAGCCCTGTTCTTTTATGCTTACAGATTCAAAGATACGTTCCACTGTTTCAGCAGTATATTTTCCAATAGAGCATGCCCAGTTTTTAATACTGATATAGTCCCATGGACTAAACTTGAATTTGTCGGGCATATCCTCCGCATGAGTGGCGTACTGATTTTTTACGACCGGCAGGAAACCTGTTATGTGTGGATAATCTATTTTCACCACTGTAAATTTCCACTGTTGTATCGGTAATCCTTAGATCAACCTTCTTGTGTGCATACTGATAAGGACAGGAATAGCGATTGTATTCGAATACAACATGATAATCGATGTTCACCTTGCGTCCGTAAACCCATGTGGCGATTTCATACGGAATTGCAGGAATGGAATGTAGTGTGGACTTTTCATCAAGGTAAGAATCGTTTCGATGCCATCCCTTTTTTGAAAGTTTTCATGTGAACTCGTAAAGTTTCTTAGCAACGGCGGCTATAAGGTCAGGGAATGAATAGAATATCTCATTTCGCAGCTTTGCGATGATGGCAGTAGCAATATTTCCTACTGTCCCTTCTACAGAGGCCTTCTGCTTAGGTTTACGAACTCCGGCAGGCATAATGGGGGTCATGTAATGTTCTCCTAATGCCTCGTAATCAGCGGTAAGAATGATTTCTCCATCTTTCGGATGAGACACCACACCGGTTTTAAGATTATCGCAAATAAGTCTTGTGGTAACGCCTTCAAAGTATTCATACATCCTGATATGGCAACGGATAAAAGTATCCATATTCATATCAAGGGTTGGTTCCACATAAGAATACTGACTATAAGGCAGTGTTCCTACAAACAGATAAACAGTCATGATTTCTCAGGTGGATGTATCCACGTAGATCATTGTAGGACCACACCAGTCTACTTCGGTTACAATACCTGGTTTATGTTCCAAGTGATTTGTTAGCTTACTAACAACAGTGTAATCAGCATATCCATTACAAAACTTTGTATATCCCATTGCAATTTTGCCAGAAGTTTTACATTTATCCTGATATTCCTGCCAGAGAAGCTTGAGCGTAACTCCTACTCGTTTTAATTCCTGATGTACATACTCGTAACCAGTGTGTTCATAAAGTTGCTCTACCGCAAATTTATCAAGACAGAACATACGATAAACTGTTTCTTCCGGGAGAGATCTGACATCATTATACATGATGCCTTTTTCGTCAGCGATGTGCATTACATCACTGATAGAATGTTTTGAAATGTGTCGTGTTGCTGCTACTGTATTTCGCGACAATCCAGCGGTACGAAGCTCTAAGATGAGCTTCACATTGATTTTATTGGCCATAATTATTGGCCTCCCTTCTGTAAAATCTGAGGATTCCCTCATACATATTTTACAAAAGGTTATTATTAAAGTGGAGCTATTGCGTGTATTAAGATTAAAGTGAAGCCATTCCTCGTACGGGTGGAGCTATAAAGCGTATTGGTGGTTCCGTTGATGCGAAATATTCAACAACATCGAAAAAGAATCCCTAAGGCCCTCGTTACCATATGTATTGTATAAACCCTGTTGATACTCGGTATCAAGGGATTTCGCATTTTTGAAGGTTAAGTATAAAGTGGTAGGAGGCAAGATACATATTTATAATCCGAAAACTGAGCTTTATCTATTCGTACAATCTCAGTGAAATAAAGACAGCATTAATCAGCTTCCGAAGCATATGAAGCAGGAAGAGGGTAACTGGATTGAGGCTATAGAGCATCTTCGCAAAAAGTGGAACTGATATGATTTCCAGCATTTCATCAATGGTGTAAAGAAAGAGAATTCACGTCTTATGGCCAAGCAGCTCCTTGTCGTCGAGCAGTTCCTGGATGCATAAAGTCCGGACAAAGATATCATTGCTTAGGTTAGGATGTCATGAGGTTGTCGCCAAAAACATCAACCTTACGCCAGAACCGGTAAAAAGTAAAATGATAAAAAGACACAGTCCACTGACAAAAACAGGCGAATTTCAGCTTATAAAATTTTGCATGTCGGAACAGATGTCCGTTTTATGTATGTAACCTGCATTAGAGATAAAATACTACAATAGGAAGAGAAAAAGTGGGAATCTTATTATAAAGTGGAAATCTGTTCACAAAATTTGAAGGTTGCTTATAAAATGTGAAAGTCTTACAAAACGGGAAAATCGATTTCATTTCAGGCAAAAGAATAAGTTATAGTAATTTCGGCAAAAATTATAAAAATTTGTAAAATATTATAAAAATATGATTGACGCTGTATAAACATATGTTATAATGGAAGATAATGGATAATAAATTATGCATTAAAAAAATAGCATGTTTTAAGTAAGAGAAATAGGGTCTTTCCAATGATGAAATACTGGAACAGATGAATTATGATACAGGCTGAAATGCAGGTGTGCAGAGGATAGGAATCGATTATGACGGCAATGTCAGTCCTTGTCCATTGCTGATTTATGAAGGAAAAACGATCGGCAATGTTCATGAAGAGCCACTGTCGCAGATCCTGGAAAGGTTGCAATTGTTTCAATATTTGCACACAGATTTGTGTGTAGAGGACCAACAAAAGTGTAAGTATGCGTTTGTATGCAGAGGGTGCAGGGTATCTGCGGTTTCGAGCACATGCAATATTACTTAAAAGGATCCGCAATGCAGGTATCATCAATACGCATGTCCCATAACAAGCAGGAATTTTAGAGTATGGCTTTGCCAGAGAGTAAATCTGATTATAGCGGGAGCAAGTGTAAAAGATTCACAATCTTGCCTAATAATCGAGTTGGAAAGGGGTATCGTATGTATAAATCACATATAGTACTAGCTACACCGGCACCAATTACAAATGCAACATCAGAAGAGAATTTAGGGCTTGGTTATATAGCAGCCTACTGCCAAGCACATGGAGTTGAAGTTACGATTATTGATGGATGGATGGAGAACTTGACCGAAGAGAAATTAGTAGCTAGGATTATTGACTGTGGAGAATTGTTGCTTGTGGGATTTTCTTGTTATCACTTGAATATGGATATCGTTTGCCGCATTGTGGAACTGTTACATAAAAAGGGATTTTCCGCCCCGTTGATTGCAGGTGGGTTTGGCCCAACGTTTTCCCCAGAAGAATTCCTCAATAGTGGCTTCGATGTTGTATCTTTATGTGAAGGGGAAGAAACGATATACAAACTATGTCAGTACTATAACAATGAAATTACCCTGGAAGAGATCAGCGGTATTTGCTATATGAAAAAAGATGGCTCCATGCAGACCAACCAGCCCAAACATATTGCAGACATTGACATGTTGCCATTTCCATCCAGAGATACGATGCATTACGCACTGAAAGGAAAAACACCGGTGGATATATTGAGTTCGCGAGGCTGTACTGGCAACTGCACTTTTTGTAGTGTGATTGCTTTTTGGAAGAAAAGTGAAGGGAAACGGTATCGCAGCCGCAACATCATCAGTATTGTTGATGAAATGGAGAGACTGGTAGAGCAAGGCGCTGTTTTTTTAAAATTTGTGGATGACTCCTTTGTTGATGGTAAACGAGATACACAGTGGTGCCGGGAATTTGCACAAGAAATTAAGAAGCGTGGACTGGACATCAGATACCGGGTCATGATGCGCGCAAATGCTGTAAATGCAGAGATACTGGAAGCTCTGTGTCAATCAGGATTGGTGTCGATTCAGTTGGGAATTGAAAACTTTGCACCATCAGCTTTAAGACGAATGGGAAAATCTGCTGATTTAGATCAAAATCTCACCGCAATGGAAACTGTGGCGGCATTTAGAAAACGGTATAACTTGTACCTGCAAATCGGTTTTATCCTCTTTGATTACGGAACTACTTTTGATGAAGTTGAAGTGAATTTTATGTACTTAAAGAAGTATTCATGGGCTGTCACGAGAGGATTTACGGAAATGTACGCGGCGGCAGACACGATGTACACACAGAACCTAGTTGCCATGAATGCGGCTATTCCGGCCTCTTATGGCAATTATAATTATACCATAAGAGATGAGAAGGTCCGCAAAGTATACGATGCTCTTAAGGTATGGCATATTAATTATCTATATCTTTACGATAAAACCATAGATCCGATGACAAAGCCCAAAGCACTTACAGAAGAAGGGTTCCACCAGTTTCACGTGTTTTATATGTGCATTAAGGAAGTGGAATTAGCTTACTTTGAAAACGTATTGAATTTAGTCAAGGCGTCTGCAGATGAGCAAGAGCTGCAAACATATACTGCAACTGCCATAGAAGAGTCGAAGGACTGGATTGAAAAGA
This sequence comes from Bacillota bacterium, assembly GCA_023443925.1. The sequence goes on from JAEZSL010000190.1 coordinate 18,264, forward strand.
TGAATGCGGCACTCGATAAAATATATTTATCACAAAACATTTGGTATAGTGCAGCAACAAATCCATTTTTAACGGATAGTAAGGGAGTGAAATAAGAATGGTGAATCCCGGTCTGATTAAGCTTATGCTACAAAACAAAGGGGTTTTTTTAAAAGATGATCTGCGAGACGAAGTGATTGCAGGGTACAATTGTTTTGATGTAAAGATGGGTAAGATTTTTCTATATATTCGTGCAGACCAAGTAAATGTGAAAATCCCAGTGTATACGGTTGTTTCGAATAAAAGAGACGCTTATGAGATTCAACAAGCCAACGGACAGTATTTTATCGACATGGATGGTATGCGTGTTGACGCGGGATTTTACCCACAAAAAGAAGTATACCAAAAATTGATTGGAGCTCGTTTGGCTGGCGATATAGTCCGTGTGAAGGCGGATGATCATTTGGCTATTACCATCAATCATTACTGCAAATACTTTGCAGACGGACAGCAATGTAAATTTTGCAACATACATAAGTGGCCTACGCAAACCCACAGCACGCTGCAGGAAATTATTGAAGCGGCCTATTTGTATCAAGAACAGGGTGAGATTAAACATTTGTCTATTACTGGCGGCACTGGCCATGGGGCAGATAAAGGTTTATTGAAAATGATACAGTTTATTATAAAGTTGCGGGACAGAGGTGTTTCTCTACCCATTGCTGTTGAATTTGAACCCATACACAATAAAGAGTGGCTGTGTACATTAGCGTCATTGGGTGTAAAAACCATCTCTTGTAATATTGAACTGTTAGGTGATATACCACGAGCGCAATTGATGCCAGGAAAAGGGCAAATTCCGTTTGAAACCTATTTGAAAACTTGGCAAGACTGCATTGATGTATTCGGTGAAAACCAAGTATACACAAATATTCTTTTGACGGCAGCAGATGAAGCCGGTCAGTTCATACCTCGAGCAAAAGAGATCATTGATGCCGGAGTCATCCCATCAATCGGTATGATGCTGGAACAAAAAGGTGCGGAAATCAAAATACAATTGCCGGAGTTGTCCACGCAAATTAGCTATTTCACAGAGGTTGTACAGCGCCTGAAAAAAGTGGGGCTGAATCCGTTAAAAGCCAAAGCTGGCTGCGCAAAGAATGGCGGATACAGTCCGATCAATGAGTTTTATACCTATAATAATAAAAGGAGGTAAGGGATGTATGCTAAAGATTTGCAGTCTTCATATTACAAATCGTTGCAATAATAATTGTCGCCATTGTTTTGTGGATGGCGGATTTAAAGAATATGATGAAATGTCGACCAGCCAGTTAAAAAGTTTTATTGAACAGTACAGTGTATTATCAAGCGGGCAGGGGCGAATCAATGTTTTCGGTGGTGAGCCGCTTTTGCGTGAAGATTTATTTGAAGTGCTTCAATTTGCAAGAGAAAAGGGCGTTGAAATGGAGTTAGCAACAGGAGGTACGGTGCCACGCGATCGTCTTGAAAAGCTGATTCAGGCAAAGCCAGATTATATGAGCTTTGATCTGGACGGAGGGAAAAGTGAATCCCATGACTGGCTGAGAAATCGATCCGGCCACTTTGAGCTCATGAAGGGAATCATTCGAGATTTCAGTGATGCTGGTCTATACTGTAATGTGATTATGGTGGTCAATAACCGCAACCGTTTAGAAGTGATTGATTTTTTGGAAATCTGTGCGGACCTGCATGTGAGAGAAGCGACATTTCAGTTTATGAATGCAATTGGCAGGGGACTGAAAATAAAAAATTTAGTGGTATCAGCAAAAGATTGGTTTGCCACATATAAGACTGTGACAGATTGGATTGAAAAGAATAAACCCTCATTTACGGTCGCATGGCAAAAAGCATACAGCAGTGCCGCTGAGGAAATTCACAATGACGAATGGGATTGTAAAACACAGGATTGCAGTAGAATTTTTGTGAGAGCAAATGGAGACGTATACCGTTGCGCATTATTGGGCGATTCTGATTTATGTGTGGGAAATATCAAAGAGGAACCCTTATCTACCGTAATGGAATGCATGCATGAGGCGCAATACAATTGCAACAAAATTAAAGGGTGTCCAGCAATTTCTTATAATACGGCAGGGGATTACCATGTGGATGACCCGAGAAAAATGCAGGATTGCTTTGTTGCCACCTGCCCTAGGGAGAGGCAGTACTTTTATCCAGATTATCTGACTGCAGTGACCGAGTAATGGAGGCGAGTGTGTGGAAGGTACCTTTTTATAGTTCATATGCACAACATACGGAATTACAGGAGCAGCTGCATGCTAGTTTAAACCAGTGTATTGAAAATGATATCTTTGTAATGGGAGAAGAGGTTCGTGCGTTTGAATACGAATTCGCACAATATTGCGGCACCACATATTGTGTGAGCTGTGCTAGTGGGCTAGATGCTCTCATTTTAATGTTGCTGAGTGTTGGAATTGGCCCAGGCGATGAAGTGATAGTTCCATCCAACACTTTTGTAGGAACGGCATTTGCAGTGAGCAAGGTCGGTGCGAGTGTTGTTTTGGTGGAGCCTGATCCCCTGACCTTTAGCATGCAACCGGAAGCAATTGAGGAAAAGGTGACGGATAAAACCAGAGCTATTATTGCAGTCCACTTGTACGGTAGACCTGCTGGTATGACGTATATCAGAAACATCGCCACGAAACATCATCTATATGTATTCGAGGATGCTGCACAAGCGCATGGAGCGAGCCTTTTCCATAAAAAGGTGGGGGCGTTAGGAGATGCGGCAGCATTCAGCTTTTTCCCAAGAAAAAATTTAGGCGCATTAGGGGATGGTGGAGCGATTACCACAGATAACCCTGAAATTGCAGAAAAGGCTATGATATTATCTCAGTATGGATCAAAGCAAAGGTATGTTCATGTTGAAGTGGGATTGAATTCCCGATTAGATAATATCCAAGCTTCAATTTTGAGGTTAAAACTCAGGCATCTTGACAGCTGGAATGCAAGGAGAGCTGCAATTGCAGAAAAATATCTGGAACAAATCAGACATCCGAATATCAGACTGCCGCTTCCAAACCAAGCGCAGGGCTCCATGTACCAGGTTTGGTATGTCTTCTGTATAAAAGTAAAAGAGAGAGATCGCCTAAAAACGTATTTGGAAGTGAATGGGATTGAAACAGCGATTCATTATCCAATACCCATACATGAGCAGGTATGTTACCGGGGAGCTTTTGACGGTGTCGCCTGTCAAATAGCAAGTAGTCTTTCTGCCGAGGTGCTCAGCTTGCCGCTGTGGCCCGATATGGATGCTCAACAACTAGAATATATAATTGATACAATCAATTCATGGAGATAATTATGCGCAAGTGGAAATTTTTATGGAAAATTCTTCGAAAGTATAAAGGAGCATTATGCAATATATTGATCATCGTACTTACCTGCTCCATAATTATGTTACTCTATCCTTATATTACAGGTATAATGATTGACCAAGTTTTTTATGCTGGTAATATGCAGTTTTTGTATAAAACCATCTTCTTTCTTACAGTTTTGTATGTTGGCAATGAGTTGTTGATGTTTATTAATTATTTGACGCATCATTACCTTTCGCAAAAAGCGTTGTTGGATATAAAGACACTTCTATATAAGCAGGTATTTGTGATGAAAGCCAGCCGTCTGAGCAGACTATCCACGGGCGAAATTGGAACGATTATTAACGAGGATTCCAATAAAGTACTGGATTTATTAATAGACACTGTGTTTTATTTACTGGCTGATATTTCAAGGTTGCTGTTTATTTTTGGCATTCTGTTGTTCATTTCTCCGATCATTGCCGTTTCCTTATTTGTGATCGCTACACTGATAACCATTTGTATGAGATTACTTGGAAAAAAGATTGCAAGCCAGCAAACTCAGCTGAGAAACCAATATGGACGTTTTATCAGTGTAATAGTTGGGTTGGTTATTGGAATTGACACGATTAAGCTTATGCCGAACGAGCAATATCTGAATGGCATTATTAAGGATAATTGTGTAAATTTAACTGAACTGAAAAAGAAAAGTGTCGGAGTTGAATTAATTCGCAACAGAGTTGTTCAATTTTTGACGTTGCTTGGTACGTTGTCACTTTACTTTTTGAGCGCTAGATTAATCGAAACCGGAAGGTTGACCGTTGGGTTATTTATCGCTGTGATGGAATATTTTTTAATAGCGATTAAATACATAAATAATTTAAGTGGCAAATATGCACTGATAAAAAAAGATATGATATCTATTAAACGGGTAATCGCGCTTTTTGAGGAAGAAACAGACGAGGATGAAACCGGTGATGAATTGGTGCCCAGCACGGGGACGATAATGTTTAATGATGTTACATTTGGATATGATGGTGTACAAATCTATCGTCACTTGAACATGGAAATTCATGGGGGAATCACCACTGCCATCGTGGGAAAAAGCGGATCTGGTAAGTCTACGATTATCGAAATGATTGCGCGTATTTTTAATCCCCAACAAGGTACCATAACCTATGCATCTAAAGAGATTAACGGGTTTGAACTGGCTGCTTGGAGAAAGCACGTGGGAATTATGCTGCAGGAAACGGTTATTTTTGATGATATGAGCCTTCGGGATAACATACTTTTAGGCGCAGAAGAACAAGGTGTTGTATCACTACTGCATATTTGTGAAGAGGTAGGGTTAGGGGCTCTTTTAAAAAAGCTGCCAGATGCACTTGATACGTCAATAAAAGCAGGGGCATTATCCGGTGGAGAACGCCAAAAAATAGCGTTTGCAAGAATGCTGGTTCATAATCCGCCTATGATTATTATGGACGAATCAACCTCAGCGCTGGATGTCCATGCTGAACGTCAGGTTATCAATATGTTAATTGAAAAATTAAGGGGCAAAACACTGATTATTGTTTCGCATAGGCCCTATACTGTTGTCAACGCTGATGAAATCATTTTGATAGAGAATGGCGCAGTTATTGACCGTGGAACCAACAATGAACTCCAGGAAAGATGTCCACTATACAACAGGTTATTTAAGGAGGAAAAGCATGGCGAATAACAGACTGCATTACTACAGGCAACTATCCTCATATGCACCCAAAATGAATAAAGTGTTTTTGGGACTCCTGCTGACAAAGGTATTACTGACGGTGTTGATGTTGTGCAATCCCTATCTCTATAGCCGTACTGTGGATGCGATCATCGCTGGAAAATATAAGCAGATGCTACCGTATTTGGCGTTGCTTTATTTGGGAGTATTCCTATTGGAAACGATTTTGTATTTGTATGAAAATTTATTGGCAAATCAGTTTATATTCTCCCTCCAAGAAAAACTGAGATGTTTGATTTGGAGAAATATATATGCAGCGGATTATTCAAAAACAAGGAATTTAGATCTAGGTGAAATAAAGAATACCATCAGCAATGATGTTGATTTACTGGATGACACGGTTCGTAAAAATATGATTGAATATCTATTTAATTTATTTGTATTACTTGCATCTGCAATCTGGTTGATGATTATTAGTTTTAAATTATTTATTATTTTGCTGCTGGTTATACCACTGGTCTACTGGATTACAAAACTCATCGGAAAAAAGCTAAATCATGCATCTGAGTTACTGAGAAAAGAAATTGCTGAATATGAGGGGCTCATTTATAATAGTGTGACTTTGTGGAAATCCATTAAAGTTTTGTGCCTGTCTGAGTTGATGGTGCAAAAACTGCAACGACTATGGGATAAAGTGCTGACGCAGCAATTTAGGATGCTACTATACAATTTTTTATCTTATTTTATTCAGTCTCTGAAAGATTTATATTTTGTAAAAATCGCAGTATATATTATTGCGGCGTTGTCTATTCAGCAAAATAAAATGACTATTGGAACCTTTATCCTATTCATCAGTTATTTTGAGTACTTTGTATCTGCGATAAATGGCATAGTAGAATCTGAACTTTCAATCAAACAAAATGATCCGAGTATTGCAAGGGTATTTGCGCTTTGTAATTATCATGAAGAAACAAAAGAAAAAATAGGAAATATTCAATTAACAGAATTATCCTTTCGTCAGGTGTATTATAAATATGAAGATCAGCTACCTTATGTCCTGGAGGATTTAACAGAAAAATTTTATGCAAAAGAAAAAATCCTGATCAAGGGCAATAATGGTTCTGGAAAGTCCACCATAATCAAGCTAATTCTGGGATTCCTTCATCCGGTAAGTGGATGTGTAGAAATTTCCGGCGTGCCTATAGAACATATTGAAAAGGCATGGATACAAAATAATGTTGCTGTGGTTATACAGGATAGCAACTTATTCGATATGTCTATTTACGAAAATATGCTTCTTGCTAATCCAGATGCCAATAAGGCAGAAATTGAACATGCGTGCAAGCTGGCATGTATACATGACGTGATAGTTCGTTTACAAGATGGATACAAAACACGAATTGGAGAGAACGGCTGCTTTCTTTCAGGTGGCGAACGTCAAAGACTATTACTTGCCCAATTGTTTTTGAGGAACCCGCAGATCGTGATTCTCGATGAGTCAACCAGTGCACTGGATAAAGAGACCGAAACTATCGTTAATCTGAATATTGATGTGCAGTTTTCAGATCGGATGATTATCAGAATTTCACACAATTCGTATCAAAATCATGCGATTGACCATGTACTCTCTATTGTAAACGGAAAATTGACGGATGAGACGAAATGAATGGAGGGCGATTCTAATGAAATTTGGTGTCTGTCTTGGAGGCATGGGGCCGAAGATTGAGCAACTTGAAATTTTGCATACGTGTGGCTATGACTATGTGGAATTGAGTATGGTGGACCTTATGGTGGCCTCGGATGCACAGTTTGTACATATAAAGCAAGCCATTACTGATAACCATATAAGCTGTTTGGTATGCTATTTGTTTTTTCCGTGGCAACTGAAAATTGTTGGTCCTGAAACAGACGAAGGCTACATCACGCAGTATATCCAAACAGCGGTGCAACGGGCGGCAAGTGTGGGCGCTACCAAATTGGTGGTGGGGAGTGGCAGTTCCAGATTAGTTCCCAGTGGCTTCAACCAGGAAAAAGCATTAAAACAGTTTGGTCGTATTTTAAATGAAGTACAAACGGCTGCAGCACCGGAGGCAATTCAGACGATTATTGAACCGATGTGCAGGGCTGAAACAAATTTAATCAATACAGTGAATGAAGCATTCGTGCTCATTGCTGAAATGGAGCCGCCACTACTTAAAACGATGATTGACCTGTACCATTTTCATAAAAACGAGGAACGGTATGATGAGCTAAAGCATGGAGAAACTTTGATTTCACATATTCATTTATCCAACGATGCACGGGGATTTCCCAGCAAGAGGGAAGAGATAGCGGATTTGTTTCAGTATTTGCGTTCGATCTCGTACGACGGAACAGTCAGCATAGAAGCAAGTACATCAGACTTTCAGTCAGATGCGAGACAAACATTATCTTTATTGAAAACTATTATTTCATGATAAAGGAGAATTATTATTGCAGGAATTAATTACAATATTAAGCGGTTATGATAAACATGGGAAAAAAGAAAAATATGAAAAAATTTTGCTATATGCAGGTAGCACCATTTCAATCGTTGGACATACGGGAAGCGGGAAAACCTCTTTGATATCCGATATTGAATTGCTTGTGCAGCGCGATAGTATTTCTAAGAGAAAAGTGTTACTAAATGGTCGTGAGCCCTCGTTTCATGAACGCTTTGATCCTATGGTAAAAATGATTTCAATGATTACGCAAAGTACAAAATGCGTTACAGATTTGCCCGTTTCAAAGTTTCTGGAAATTCATGCGCGGGCAAGAAATGTCAAAGATGAAAATATCGTTGAAAAAGTCGTATCGCTTGCAAATGAGTTTACCGGCGAGGAGATTCAAACCAACCACAATGTTACAGAATTGTCCGGTGGACAGACAAAGTCCTTACTGATTGCAGACGCTTTGGTTATCGGGTCTTCTCCGATTATTTTGCTGGATGAAATTGAAAATGCCGGTATTAACCGGTTGGGCGTCATTCAATGTATCAAGCAGTTTGATAAGCTAGCTGTTTTTGTAACCCACGATCCTTATATCATATTACATACCGACAAATGGATTGTGATGAAAAATGGTGCTGTAGATAAGATCTTTTTAAATCAAAAATCTAATCAGCTGCTTCAGGAATTACAGGAATATGACCGCAAAATTGAGAAGTTGAAAAGTCTCATCCGTAACGGGACTGAGGTGGACTATAACGCAATTAGTATAGACGATATAGAAAAATTGAAGATTGGAGGTGATAACTATTGAAACTAGTATTACTGGCCGGTCCTCCATCTACAGGGAAGACTACTATTTTAAAAAGAATAATTGAACATTTCAATAGCAAGAAAAAACTTGCGTATACCAAAATTGACGTAGTGAAAGCCAATGAAGCGGACGATATTTACACCTGTTATAATATTCCTACAAAAACAATTTATACGGGTGAATTGTGTCCCGACCATGCCGAAGTGATGGTTATGCGGGAAGTGATTGACTGGGCGGAAAAACTGGATTCAGATATTTTATGTTTGGAAAGTGCAGGGCTTTGTTTGAGGTGCTCTCCATTTACATCAGAAGGGATTGGTATTGTGGCATTGAATATGCTGTCAGGAATTCATTCTGTTGACAAGATGCAGCAATTGATCTGCTTTGCGGATATAGCAGTAATTACAATGATAGACCTAGTTAGTCAAGCTGAACGAGAAATTTATGTCCGAAAACTGAAAGAGAACCATAATAGTCTCATGATTTTTGAAACTAATGCAAAACATGGAACGGCGTTGGACAGACTATATGAAATTATTGAACAGTCCGAAGATATTTGTTTGGATAATATTCAGTTAAAAGGCAATCCCCCCTTGGGGACATGCACTGTTTGCATTGGGAACAAGCAAATTGGGTGGCAAAGTCACTACGGCGTTGTCCGGACGATTGACACCAATATTGCGGATTATATGTATCGAGGTGACTGATTTATGGACAATTTTGAGCAATTGAACCGTAACTGCGGTTTATGTGGAGAGCCCACTTGTGAGAGCTTACGGGAAAAAGTGCAACGGTTGGAAAAGTTTAAAAGTATTTGCCCGTTTTACCGAAAAGAGAGGGCAGAAACACAAAATCATGTTATAGAAACGGATGTGGTGTATGAAAAATGCGACATGCATGGAACAGAATATGATTTTGTACTCAAGGCGGTGGCTGGCGAGCAATCCGCCCGAAAAATTATTCGGCCATTTCGCCCAGATTTGGTTGAAAAACTGAATATCGTACCCGGTAGCGTAGTGATGGGTCGCCCGATGGGTGCGGGGTGTCCGGTTACCCATGTTTTACAGGTGTATCAGGTGGACATACTGGCTGGTGTATTATATACATGGGCAGTGGGACCAAGACTTTCTAGAAATGCGTCAGTAGTTGACATCAGTGCTTATAATATGGTTGGTTTTGAAGGCATTGCTGTAAACATACAAAGCGCACCGAAAATCGGGAAAGCAGCTTCGTTTTTACCCGGATTTTGTATGATAAGGCTGGTGCATCATGGTTTGGTTAATAAAATCATCAATACGGCAGAGGGTATACTTGTGAGAGTGGAAGGAATTCATATTGCATAATTGCCTCATAATATTAATTTTTGAAAGGATAAAAAATATGCGGGATATTATAGCAAAAAATGCAGGTATCTACATAACGCACAATTGCAACTTTAATTGTAGATATTGTAGCGTAAAGGATATTGATATACAGGAGCTATCCATTGTGCAATGGAAAAAAGCAGTTGATGTTATTGCGGACTTAAACATAGAAAATCTCACAATACTTGGGGGTGAACCGACTTGTAAGGAGGGACTTGTTGATTTGGTTCACTATATTACGCAACATACGGATATCAATTTAAATTTGGTATCCAATGGTGCTATTGATCATCAGGTGCTGCGTGCGTTACTGCAAGCAGGCCTTGAAAACTATTCTACGAGCGTGGACTCGCTGTTTAGTGAAGGAATGGATAAGTGTGTAGTAAAAAAAACTAATGTAGCCGTAAAAACCCTTGAATATTTAAAAGAATTTCAACTGAAGAAAATTACCGTGTATTTTATGATGAATAGTAAAAATTACACCGGTTTGATACCCACCATAAGATATTTCAGTCTCCAAAATATACACACATATATATTGCCGTATCATTACGCTCAAAATAACCAGTTTCCTTGGGTGACCAGAGCACAAACGCCGGAAGATGGTATGGTATTACATGTGGAACATGAAGAAATACGTCAGTTAATCCAAGCGGTTATTGGAATGAAAGAGGATGGTTATCTGATTTCAAATTCGTCTGAGTATCTGCAAGGAATTTTGCAGTATATGAATGACTTTTCATGGCATTGCATTGGGGATATCATGGAGTTGAGAATTGACGCCGATGGTTCTTTGATGTGTTGCCATGATTATATGGGTACATCGTCTTCTGCTTTCAATATTTTTGATTTGCAGGATGATACGAGAAAAACAGATTTTATCAATGCACGAGAGGCAGATGCCAAATTGTGTACAGGCTGTTTTTGGCCCAGTCAGTACCACGCACATCAGGTAGCTAATAAGGTGCAAAATTGAATCTATCCGAAAGAAGGTGAAAAGATGTTTCATGTATATGAGCTTTTGGAAAATGCCTGTAGATTGTATCCGAATTCGATAGCTATATCCAGTGATGATAAAGAATATACATATGCGAGCTTAGATGCGGCAGTAACCAGATTGGCCGTATATATGCGTGAACAAGAAGTATGTAAAAATAACAGGGTGTTGATTTACATGAAAAATAGTGTTAATTTCATAATCTCTTTGTTTGCATGTGCGAAAATAGATGCGGTTTTTGTGTTGCAGAGTAATCAAGCGACACAAGCTCAAATTACATATTGCGTAGACCAATGTGTGCCTAAACTGATTCTCACAGATGAGATTGGTTTTACCAATAGTCTTAAGCAAATAGCGGGTACAAACCACGTTTGTATTTTGAATCAAGCATTTTGGGACGAAATTGCCCTGCATACAAATCCATGTTCTCAAAGCAAGGCGGAGCAGGTGGGAATTGACATAGATTTGGCTTGTATTCTTTATACATCAGGAACGACTGGTACCCCGAAAGGCGTCATGTTATCGCATCGGAATATTCTGCTGTGTACCATGCTGTCATCAGATGTACTGGGTATCCAAAGGACAGATAAATTTTTATGTTTGCTGCCGTTTAGTTTTGTGTTTGGTTTAAGCCAGATGCTGATTGCAGTCCGTCATGGCGCTCAAATTGTTACGAAAGCCAATTATTTGATTCAGCAGCTGCCGAGTATGATTGCCCAATATCAGATTACTGCTATTTTCCTGGTGCCTACCATTCTTTTGCAACTGATACAATTTAATAAAGATATCAAAAATTTCGACAACCTCCGTTTGTTGACTGTTGCAGGATCCAAGATTCCCTCAAACCAGTATGATAAGGTTTTAGAACTATTTGGTGATAGGTTGTTTATTATGTATGGACAAACGGAAGCGCGAATTTCGTTTTTAAAGCCCCAATTCAGTCTGGTGAAAAAAGGATCTGTTGGCATGCCTTTGCGAAATATGGAGGTTCGTATTCAATCGGAGGGGAGGCTCTGTGAACCTGGAGAAACGGGAGAGATTATCTGTAGAGGCGGTATTGTAGCCCAGGGATATTGGCAGGATGTGAAATTGACGGAACAAACCTTTCAGAATAGCATTACGGATTATGCGGATAACAGGGTTGCAAAGGGCAGTAAATGGTTGTTTACAGGGGACATTGGATATGTTGACGAAGATGGATTTCTGTATATTGTCGATAGGAAAAACCAGTTGATTAAGCATCGGGGATTTCGAGTTAGCCCCTTGGAAATAGAAGAATGCCTGCTGACAATACCAGGCGTTTCAGAATGTTGTGTTATTGGTATTGCAGATGATTTGAGCGGGGAAAAAATTGTGGCGTTGTATTCCGGCGACCAAGGGGTATTCGATAATGTCAAACAAGCGAAGTCGATCTTTCATAAACGATTGCCCCAATATATGTTTCCCTCAGAATTAATAGCTGTCGATGAGTTGCCCCACACCGCCAGCGGGAAGATAAACAGGGCAACTGTATATGAACGATACATGAAAATAACATCCTCTCAAATGGAGTGAATTTATGAATGGCAAATTAACCAAACTAATAACACATGCCTACAAAGCTGTTCCATATTATTCTGCAATACTGGAAAAGCCACCTTCATCGATCGAAGATTATCCTGTTTTGGCAAAAGAGACGTTGCGTGACAATCCGGATCAGTTCTTATCAGTCGCACACCGGCTGGGTGAGATGGTTTATGAGTATACATCAGGCACGACTGGCGTTCCTTTGAAATGTGGCAAAACAAAACGTGAAATGATGATATCCAGTAAGATAATTTGGCAGTGGAGAAATAAATGGATAAAAAAGAACGAATTCAAAAGTATGCTTACGGTTTCGTACAATCGTTCGACAATGGATGGCAATGTTGCTGACACTAACGGGTTATTTGGCAGTTTGCAATGTGCACATCTTTCTGTGGAAGATATCAAAAAGCGTACCCCAGATGAATTGCTTTTGTTTATTGAGCGTGAACGGCCCTCATGGATTGTGATAACCCCTTCCTTATTTCTAAATTTAATGGACAAATTGAAAAAGGCAGCAAATTGGAAACCAGGATGTTTAGAATTTATTTCAGTTGTGGAATTTATGAGCGAAATGGTAACAGATGCTATACGTGAAACAGTACAAACCGATTTAGGCGCAAGGGTTACTAGTACTTATGGTATGCGGGAGTGTTGGCCAATTGCAGGAGAATGTGAATTTGGGCATCTGCATATTTTTGAGAAACATGTTTACTGTGAAAATGGACAAGAAAATGACTTGCTGATTACACCTTTAGATCAGTATGCCATGCCGCTGATTCGATACCAGACCAAGGATCTTGCGACGATACAGGAAGTAAACTGCCCCTGTGGACTGACTGGAAAATGTTTAACCAACCTAATGGGTAGAAAATCCGAGGGATTTACGATTGACGGCAAAACTTACAGTACCAAACTCTTTTTTCTATTGGTTGAAGGAATGGAAAAAGAGGATATAATGCGTGTTGAAAAATATAAAGTGATATATACACTGGAGAAAAAAATAGAACTAATACTAGTCGGACAAACTGGCGAAGAGGAAGCGGTAAAAGCATTTGCAACGGTCTTTATCGGCCGCCATATAGAGAATAAAGTGGACATATGCGTTACTGTAGTAGAAAAGATGAACAACGAGAAAGAAAAATGGGTGTCATTTGTTACATTACGGGAAGGAGAGTGAATTATGATGAATGTACAAGATGTTTTGAAAGAAGTTGTATGCCAGTTTGCCGAATTACCCTGTGTGTCTTCAGAAATTCTACCAGCAACAAACCTTGAAATAGATTTAGGATATGATTCCATTTCCTTTATTAAATTAATAATTGAAATAGAAGAAAAATTTGAAATTCAATTTCCAGACGAATATTTAGATTATGAAATCGTTTCCAACTTCCAATCATTAGAGGAAGTCGTCAAAACAATTATATTAGGGGAGGAATAAACATTGCATGGTGAATTTAGAAAATCAGCCTTATATCGTTTTTTAGTACAAACTCCAGTCGTGGCAATTATCATTATTACAATTATGTGTATAATTCTATATTTTTTGTTTCAAGATTCTGCAATGGGTAATCTTTTTGCAATGCCGGAAAAAGCTTGAAGTAGGTTAGAATAAGCTAGCGTTCCATTGTAGAAACGACGCGCTTATCCCCGATATGCAATCGGCATATCTTCAGTATGAAGAACACAGGTAAGCAAATATGAAAAAAAATTAGCTAGACTTATAAGGAAGGTAAATGACTACTCTCAAATACGATAAAGAAAAAAGCTCTATTATTGAAAGGATGATTCAATGATTGACTTATATTCCCCAATCATAAATGATTTTAATAATATACTACTAAGAATTGAAACAACAAACAATTGCAATTTTAATTGTGCATTTTGTACTCATAGCAAAATGACAAGGCCAGTTGGCTATATGTCACAAGAGTTATTTACGAAGATAATCAAAGAAGCGTCAGACTTGGGTATAGTGAGCTTAGACATCAGAAATTTTGGCGAACCTCTTCTGGATAAAGAATTGGAACAAAAAATAGAAATTGCTAAGCATTTTGGATTTACAAATGTTTTTCTGGTCACCAATGCTTCTCTTTTAACAAACGAACGTTATCATTCCCTTTCAAATGCAGGTCTTGATCACATCGTAGTATCTATATCTCCTAAAAGGGAATTTGAGTTAACAAGGAAAACTTCATTTGATCCTATCATGGAAAATCTAAAGCAGATTAGCGAAGCAAATTCTAATCTATCATTAACAATACATATTTTTTCATCCGATGTCTCTTCTAATAAAGAGTACTTACGGCTTGCATATGGTTTAACAAAACTTGGATTTCAGTGGAACAAACTTTTTGAACACAATTGGGCGGAAGGAACTGAAATAGATTTAGATGAATATCAGCTATGTCAGCGCGTATGGACTCAATTTACAGTGTTCTGGGACGGTTTGGTTCCATTATGCTGTCTGGATTATAACGGAGAAATCATACTTGGAGATTTAAAGAAAGACAGTCTATCAAATGTAATTAACAGTGGTAAGTATCAACAGATGAGATTGCAGCAATTAGTTAAATTGCCACCAAGGATTTGTCAATGTTGTAACAACGCCAGGCATAGAGGATTAATTATATCTTCAGATGGCAGTAGCTCTACGAACGATGAAAAAAAGGAGAAAGAGGATGTCTGAATTATGTTATTTGGAAGCAAAAATAGTTAACCATTGCAATTTTCAGTGTCGTGCATGTGTTGCATGTGCTAACATCGCTCATAAATCAGAATATGGACTGCTTGACTATGAGCGTGATATTAGGCGTATTGCTGAATTGTTTGACAGGGTTACAACATTTCGGTTGATAGGTGGTGAGCCGCTTTTATGTAAGAATATAAATCAATACCTCGCGATAACAAGAAAGTATTTACCAGATTCAGATGTACGGCTCGTAACGAATGGATCACTTATCAAGAATATGGATCAGTCTTTTTTTAATCATCTTTTAATTAACTCAATAAAGCTTGATATCTCTATTTACATAAATAAAACTAGTAATAATAAAAAAGTGGAAGAGGGAATAGAGATACTAAATAATAAAGGTATCGAATACCAAGTCAAAAACAGAAAATTCTTCTATTTGACTTTTGATAATCAAAAAGAGAAGAACATTGATGATGTATTTAAAAACTGCCGACAGAGATCTATATGCAATAATCTGTACCGTGGCAAAATTTATCCTTGCGTGCAGTCATATAGTTATCAAATAATTGATGAGAAATTTAGCACTTCATATTATAATCCGAAGGATGGTATTGATATTCATGAAGGCTATTTAACTGGTGATAAACTGTTAAATGAATTGGAAAAACCATTAGATAGTTGTAAATATTGTTCTGTGTTTCCGAGTTTCGTGTTATGGGAGGAAGGTAAAGCAAAACTGCAGGATTGGTCTGTACATTCTGATAATTATTTATTAAATAATCAAGTAAAACTATATGATTATTTAACCTATATGGAAAGAATCGAAATTAATATTACCCATATCGATATCAATAAAAAAATTGAATTTGAGAGAATAGATGTTAAAGAATTATCGCTGGATATGTCTTATGACATATATATTTGGCTGACCAGCTCAAATTGTTATAATTATTATGAGCATTTTCTAAAACAAGCCCTATGTGAACATCATATTGATAATTATAAATTGATTGAGAATAATATTGTCACTGGTGCATTTGGCAACATAGAAGCCATTGATAAAAAAGACATTGCCTTTCCTTGTTATATTATTTTTTTTAGCTCTCCTTTTTCAACAAATAAGCTTTCTTTCTATAACGCTGTGAGGAATATAAATAAGCAATTAATAAATACCATAATATAAGTTTTTATGTGACGAGTTAATTATAAATGCATAAATATAGTTTTTTTATTTACTAAAGAATCATATTGAAATACTGATAAATGTTTTAATAATTATACTTAGTTGAAAGGATAAGTATCATGCACTTCATAGGCGCATCATACAAGGGATAATAATATGGATGTTAATAACATGTTCGCGTATCACTTTTTTGAGGAATCTTGTGGTCCTCTGATCTCTTTAACATCACTGCCATATAATATCGCAATAAATATCGAAAACAGATCATTTTCAAAGCATGAGCGTAAGTCTTATTTAGATACCAGGTTAGCCGTTGAGAAAATGATGTACCAGTCATTCTCAAAAAAGGGCGGAAAACCTGTTAATCAATATCCTTATTACTTTATGCTAAACAAAAATATGCATGATAGAAATCAATTAATCTATACTCAACCTAAATCAATAAAAATGCAGATTTCTGATTTTAACCCTGACACTATTTCTTTTACATATAATAAGTCTTTTGAAACATATTTTCGAAGAGATAATCATCCTACTAGACGTAAAATCTACACTATTGATGAAATTGGCAATGTTTTAGATCAATATGGAGAACCGGAAGACTATTGTGAAGTGCAAGTATGGAGCAATATAGAAATACTGGATTATTTAAAATCCGATGTTTCTTATCAGAATATCTTATTGCCTGATTGCAAGTTGCAGAATGATGTCCATGAATTGCTAGATGAATTTGTCGCTTATTTCAACGCAGTTGAACCAGAAATGTTCTTTGAAACTTTTGGGACTCATGGTATAACTCATACCAAAAGAGTGATGCTGCTGGCTCTTTTTTTAATGAAACATCTTGAGATCGAAGTTAAAGAAGATATTGTATTAGTTTTAGTCGCAGCGCTTTATCACGATATCGGTCGAACACATAATCGTAAGGATGAAACGCATGGAGTTTCAAGCTGGAAAAAATTAATACATTTAAAGGAAAGCCTATTAAAAAATGTTGATAGACAGGACTGGGAAATCGTCAGGTTTTTAGTTGAAAATCATTGTAAACCAGAGGAACCAAATAGTGTTTTAGACACATATAATATCGTTGATGTGGACCGTGCAGTTCTTCTTTTCTATATATTACGTGATAGTGATATTCTCGACAGAATCAGAATAGGGAGATTAAATTTATCCTTTTTGCATTTTAGCGAAGCAAGGGATCTCATATTGTTAGCGAAATACCTTCTTCATATTCAATTTTGATTGCCGTCATGAAATGTGCTATCTTAGAGCAATCGGCACGGTAAACATATTATCAAATGCGCATGGCATGACCACTCAGTCGTAACTGCTATGTTAGCCTTTCGGCGGCGAATTATCTGCAACCGCGCCTGTGATGGGATTAAGATACTGGAGTGAGATTGGGATGGGTTTGGTTGTACTTTAAACGGCCACGCCCAATGCGAGAGTATATAGTCATACAAATCTATTGTACTCAATAAATATTACAGAGATTATGTTAATAGATACTACGATTAACAAGCTGTACGGGATGAAGCTTAGCATTATGACTCAGGTTTTTGGAGAGTAAACAAAAGATAACGCCCTTTACCTATTAGACCTTTGAGGAACACTTTAGGACTTAGTGTCGACTCAGAGCGGGTTACTCGTAAAAATCACCGGCTAACTCGGCTCATCAAAAATACGGTCTATGTTTTTAGTAATACTTACATAGAAAACATAGAATACCATGATAATTGAAATCTTGATAAGGATTAGATTACATGATTTTCTACCTTGTAACTATCTCCAAGAATTTCACAATAACATCATCGTAGGAGCGACCGACAGCAGAAAACTTTGCAAAGGACAGCAAATGGTTGTTTACAGGGGACATTGAATATGTTGACGAAGATGGATTTCTGTATATTGTCGATAGGAAAAACCAGTTGATTAAGCTTCGGGGATTTCGAGTTGGACTCTTGGAAATAGAAGAATGCCTGCTGCCAATACCAGGCGTTTCGAAGTGTTGTGTGATTGGTATTGCAGATGATTTGAGCGGGGAAAAAATTGTGGCGTTGTATTCCGGCGACCAAGGGGCTTCGATAATGTCAAACAAGCGAAGTCGATTTTTCATAAACGGTTGCTCCAATATATGTTTCCCTCAGAATTGATAGCTGTCGATGAACTGCCCCACACCGCCAGCGGGAAGATAAACAAGGCAACTGTATATGAACGATACATAAAATAACATCCTCTCAAATGGAGTGAATTTATGAATGACAAATTAACCAAACTAATAACACATGCTTACAAAGTTGTTCCATATTATTCTGCAATACTGGAAAAGCCAATTTCATCGATCGAAGATTTTCCTGTTTTGGCAAAAAGAGACGTTGCGTGACAATCCGGATCAGTTCTTATCAGTCGCACACCGGCTGGGTGAGATGGTTTATGAGTATACATCAGGCACGACTGGCGTTCCTTTGAAATGTGGCAAATCAAAACGTGAAATGATGATATCCAGTAAGATAATTTGGCAGTGGAGAAATAAATGGAATAAAAAGAACGAATTCAAAAGGATGCTTACGATTACGTACAATTGTTCGACAATGGATGCCAATGTTGCTGACACTAACGGGTTATTTGGCAGTTTGCAATGTGCACATCTTTCTGTGGAAGATATCAAAAAGCGTACCCAGATGAATTGCTTTTGTTTATTGAGCGTGAACGGACCTCATGGATTGTGATAACCCCTTCCTTATTTCTAAATTTAATGGACAAATTAAAAAAGGCAGCAAATTGGAAACCAGGATGTTTAAAATTTATTTCAGTTGTGGAATTTTATGAGCGAAATGGTAACTGATGCTATGCGTGAAACAGTACAAACCGATTTAGGCGCAAGGGTTACTAGTACTTATGGTATGAGGGAGGCCAATTGCAGGAGAATGTGAATTTGGGCATCTGCATATTTTTGAAAAACATCGAGAAAGAAAGTTGTATGCCAGTTTGCCGAATTACGACAATTTATCATTAAATTATATGCATAATTCTATATTTTTTGTTTCATGATCTAGCAATGGGCAATCTTTTAGCAATACCGGAAAAAGATTGAGGCAGGTTAGGATAAGCTGGCGTTTTATTGAACAAATGATGAGATTGTCCCGATATGCAATCGGCATTTCATCAGTGTGGAAATCACAGGTATGCAATGTGATTGAAAGAGTTAGCAGAATGTGTATGTTTAGCTGGTTTGCCAAAAGATTAAAATGAGCATGCATATACCCAATGTACAGCCATAATAGATGATGGACAAGAATACCAGACAATACAGAACAAGCAACAAAAATAACAGGACTAAAAGTATGGGAGAAAACTATGAGCAACTTAATTATATTCAATGACCCTTATAAGGTAATGGAACATAGAAAGCATTCAACAAATCGGGCTATCATAGTTGGAATCGACGAAAAAGCAGGTGAGGTATTACATAGGCTTCAAGATGCAAAGATTCCTGTCTATTGTTGCCTACAATTAGAGAACAAAGCCGTTACGACATCGTCAAACAAAGTAGAAGTACTAACTATTGTGCAACTGCAAGCACTCAAGAAACCATTCGACTTCTATTTGGCAGGTTCGTATGAAACGAGAAAAGATGTAACGATTAAACTGTTACGCTATCAGTTATCTGGAACGGTTTTTATGTGTTATTGGTTGGAAGGTTTTCTGCTGAATCGGCGCGGGATATTGTACGATGATATATATGAAAAAGAGGTCATTTATGACTTGATGGGATGGTATAAAACTATTCCGGATCATTTTCGGTCGGTATATGACAATGTAGCATGTTTGGATCAAACCTATATTGGCCAAATCTACCAAAAGCCAATGGCGTATGTACGAAAGATGAGAATACAGATGTTAGACTATCATTCCGATTACTTTAATATCGTACATGGAAGACGACATACAGTTGGAAATCCAGATGATACCCAAATAAACCTCTATGTTTTTGGGACTTGTCATGTATTGGGAACAGGGGCCGAAGACAAAGATACAATTTGCAGCATCTTACAGAAAAAATGGTCTTCTGCACATGAAACTAATGTAAAAGTACATAATTTTGGTATGTATGGAGAGACAATTTGGGAAGCTAGAAAAAAACTAGATATAATATCATTAAAAAAAGGTGATGCAGTAGTATTTATCGATATAAGGTTGGATTGCAAAAGTCCTCAAAAATATAGCATTCCGTATGGTGATAGGACAACAGCGTCGGTGCTGCTGGTGGAGCTCTATAAAGAGTTGGATCTTCATTGTGAAAAGGTAGGGGTATCCTTTTTTGCGTTTCATGTCAATAACGTCTATGAGGTAAAAAAGCCTTCTGAGATTGAGCAAAAATTGAAATTGTATACCCAGCTGGATGGACTTTATGAGCATGTTTTTGAAATTTCATATGACCAACAGATGGTATTACATTTGGGCCGTACTTACGGCTTAAAACTTTTTGACATGTACGAATGGATTCAAAGACCGCATTCCTATGGGGAGATATATACAAGCAGAAGACACTTTGGCCCTAATGGTTATCGTATGATAGCAGATCATTTATACTGCACATTGCAGGCACAATGGATAGAGAGACCCCAACCCCAAAAAGAAACTGCAGATTTGCGTGAAACAATAACAAGACTCGAAACTGAGTACTATACTCAATTTGCCAATAAGCTACAGCAGTCTTTGCAAGAAGACTCTTTGCTTAGACAATTCAGAAATATTTCAAAACAAAAACCGGATATAGCCGGTGTCATTGTGATGAACTGTAATCCATTTACATTGGGACATTTATACCTAGTTACAGAAGCATTAAAAACAGTTGATTGTCTATATGTTATGATTGTACAAGAGGATGTGTCGTACTTCACGTTCAATGAACGAATTGAACTGGCACGCAAAGCGCTATACCAATATTCCAATGTGGAAGTGATTCCAAGTGGGCGGCGTTTGGCGTCTTCCTACTCGTTTCCGGAGTATTTTGAAAAAGACAAGAACCCTACAGCGATTATAGATGCTAGCATGGATATTGATATATTTTGTAACGAAATTGCGCCGGCATTACACGTGAAAAAGCGCTTTGTTGGAGACGAGCCCTATTGTCCAATCACACGTCAGTACCATGAACAAATGATGGAAGCTTTGCCCGCACAAGGAATTGAATTTGTGATAATTAAACGTATAGAAATCGGCGGAAAAGCAATTAGTGCGTCACAGGTCAGAAAACTTTATGAGAAAGGTGATTTTGAGGGGCTTAAACATTTAGTTCCACCGACAACATATGAGTATCTTATGAGTAGGAAAAAACAACCTATCCCCTCAAGTAAATAATATGAAATGTCAATTTTTCTCCAATGCTAAACAAGTCTTGGCATTCAAATGGGCAGCGGTTTTTAGCCCAGTACTTCTTTCATATGCCATTCCACCTCCTAGTGGGTTATCTAATAACGCATGGTGCAGTACAGCACTGTATATTGCAGCGCTGTTGGGTGTAATCATCAAACCAGTGCAAGAAAGTGCCGTCGTCTTAATCCTGGCCTCTATTAGTTGTCTGCAGGGAAATACCAAAGAAGTCCTTATGGGTTTTTCAAATGAAACTGTGTGGCTGGTATTTTCTGCATTTATGTTGGGCGCTGCTTTTGTAAATTCGGGACTTGGAAAGCGGGTTGCTTTTTTACTAATCAAACGATTTGGCAATACCACATTGAAACTTGGCTATATAATGGTATTACTAGATTTGCTTTTATCGCCTGCAATTCCATCAAGCACTGCACGTTCTGGTGGGATTGTATATCCGATTTTTGCAGATATTCCACATCTTTTGAAAACCGGCAAACAATCTGTCGCTGCTTATTTTTGTTTTTTGCAGTACTGGGCTAGTATTGCTACCTCTGTTCTATTCGTTACAGCGTGTTCTCCAAATGTGATGACGGTAAGCTTTGGAGAGCAATTTTTACATGAAAGTGTTTCTTGGTCAGAATGGGCTGCAGCAATGGCACTTCCGGGTATGGGGGTGTTATTGACAGTACCGTTGATACTGCATTTCCTATTTTCGCCAGCTTCCGTTTCATCTCAACAGGTGCAGGAAAATGTGTCACAATACTTGAAACCATCTGGGCCGCCTAACAGTAAAGAAAAGCTGTTTGTCCTCCTTTTTGTTGCGGCTATCATTGGGTGGTTGCTGGGAGACTTTCTTTCGATTAGTACTGTTGCTGTTGCATTGGTTTTTTTAGCTTGTTCAATTTTTCTTGGGATAATCTCTTGGGAGGATATTCAGAAACAGAAAGATGGATGGAGTACTTTTATATGGTATGGATTTATCTTGGGATTTATGGGGCTTTTAAATAATCTTGGAGTATTTTTCTGGCTGACAGAAAAGATTACTCGCTATACCAATTTACAGAAATTACCGATGATTGTTTTGATTGTGCTACTTACATTATTTTGCATGCTTTTACGATATTATTTTGTCTCTATGGCAGCATATGTAAGTGTAGTTGTTCCCGTTTTATTTCTTTTATCTCATGCAGTACAATTACCGACTAGAATATTGTTTTTTATTGTTGCAGCTCTGACATCATATACCTCTTTGTTAACCCATTATGGTACAGCCTTGGGACCCATTTTGTATGCGAAAAATTTAGTGGGACAAAAAAGATGGTGGAAAACGGGATTGATAACTTGTGTGTATAGTATCAGTATATTTCTATTAATAGGTTTAGTGCTATGGAAGTTTAAACATATTTGGTAAATGGTTTTAATAGTACCGTTAAGCGCTATTGACTATTGACCTCGGTTGTTGTTATTAATTTTGACAATGAAAAGTTTAATCACATTTTAACAACTAACTGAAAACAATATTGCTTTTGAGTATAGCTTTTCGAGCATTTGCTGATAGGATTATTTCTCATTCTGACAAATTTTATAGGACTATTCATTTAAATAGTGGGTGGGTTTTCACAGGTCATCATTATAAAGCAACATAAGTTTACAAGTCAGGTCATTTTATTATTGTATCCCATAAAATAAAACCACCTGCTATGCAGGTGGACCCCATTCGCTTTAGCTTCAAGTAAAAAACCTCCAGTGCTAAGTGTAGGTTCGCCAACCACACAACACAGCAGAGGAGGTTATCCATATGGATATGAATAGTTTATCACATAGTGCGCCTTGAATGCCAGAAATATTCTAGGGCAATGCTCTTTAAAAGATGGAAGTAGGTCTTCCATAGTCGATATGCAGGTATAGGTATAAATCACCCATGGGTGCTGTAGAAGATAAGTATTATATGGACAGATCAAGATGGACGATGCAAACATATTGAGTACACTATGTAAAAGAAAGAATGCAGAAATAGTAGGAGCAGAGTGTTGCAGAGATCATATACACATGTTGGTAAGAATTCCGCCAAGTATGAGTGTATCAAGTTTTATGGGGTATTTGAAAGGTAAGAGTTCACTGATGATATTTGACAGGCATGCAAATCTAAAATACAAGTATGGAAACAGAAATATGTGGTGCAGTTGGCGAACTTTCAATGAGTCTTTAGACTCAAGCCGGTGGTTATGACTTTCCTTAACTAAAGATTATAGTAGAGTGAACGATTTACGTTACACGGTTTTTTTCGAGGGTAGTGTAAAAATTTCAAGGCAGTCTATAAGGCACCGAATGAAGACCTGGCCTTGTCAGAGCTTGAGTCGTTAAAAGATAAATGGTGAAGAAGTATCCATATGCTATTAGCAACTGGGAAGCTAATTGGGATGCCATCAGCCCCTACTTTAGCTTCAGTGAAGACATCCGAAGAATCATGTATACTACGAATATCATTGAGGGCTGAACCGCCAGTTTCGAAAAGTTACAAAGACAAAAAGTTCATTTACAAATGACACATCCCTTGAAAAAATGCTGTACCTTGCGTCCATGAATGTGATAAAAAAATGGACACAACGCTACCGTAATTGGGATATGGTATTAAGCCAACTTGGACCCAGTTGGGAGTGTCCCAAAGTTTGTGTAAACCTTCAAACTGATGTAAAATAAAATTACTCAGTTTGGAGGTTTTATTTTATGGCAAAGAGAAGAAGGGACGAATCTCCCGAAAGACAAGCACTACGTGAAATGGTTAATGGTTATCTGAAAGAAAATCCAGTTAAGAATGGAACAGACGTCAATGCTCTCATGAGAGAAATGATGTCTGTCATTCTGGAAGGTAGTCTGGATGGCGAAATCGAGGAGGAACTGGGGTACTCCAAGTACGATTTTCGGAACAAAGAAACAGATAACAGCAGAAATGGCTATAACTCAAAAACATTACATACCAGCTATGGAGACATGGAACTGGACGTTCCCCGTGACCGAAATGGGGAGTTTGAGCCTAAAATCGTTAAGAAATATCAAAACACGTTGACGCAGGACATGGAGGAAAAAATCATATCCATGTATGCCAAAGGAATGACCACCGGAGATATTGAGAGCCATATGCAGGAGCTTTATGGAATCGATATTTCCGACAGTACCATCAGCCGGATTACGGACAAAATACTCCCGATCGTGAAAGAATGGCAGGAACGACCACTGGAAGATATCTATGCCGTCGTGTTCCTGGATGCCATACATTTTCATGTCAGAAGTGAAGGTCGGATTGTAAAAAAGGCTGTTTATATCGCCATCGGTATTGATATGAGTGGACGCAAGGATGTTCTGGGTATGTATGTCGGCGAAAACGAAAGTGCGAAGTTCTGGCTATCCATTATGAATGGTTTAAAGAACCGTGGAGTACAGGATATCCTAATTGCATGTGTGGATGGTCTGACCGGATTTCCTCAGGCGATTGAAGCGGTCTTCCCGGAAACAGAAATTCAGCAGTGCATTATCCACCAGATCCGGAACACGACGAAGTTTGTATCCTACAAGGATATCAAACCGCTCATGGTCGATTTAAAGCGAGTGTATGCTGTGCCTACAGAAGATATCGCATTAGGTGAATTGGATTTATTTGATGGGAAATGGGGAGGAAAATACCCGAAAATAGCAAAGTCATGGAAAGACAACTGGGCTAACCTTTCCACGTATTTTAAATATCCCGAGGCGGTTCGCAGGCTTATCTATACTACAAATACCATAGAGGGCTTTAACCGGCAACTACGGAAGGTTACCAAAAGCAAAACGGTGTTCCCCACCGATGACAGCCTGCTAAAAATGCTGTACCTGGCAACGATGGACATCACAAAAAAATGGACAGGGCACCGTCAGGACTGGGGGCAGATTCATTCCCAGTTAGAGATATTCTTTGAAGAAAGGTTATCCTAAAAAGGGGAAAATTAAGGTATTAAGACTGCCAAAGGGGAGTTTTACTTGACAACCCCAAAAACAGATTTATAATACAAGCATGGGCAAGAACCACTGGAAAATGGCCTTGCCCATAAATAACAATAAAATTTTATATCAGTTTTTTGTGTTTACACGTACTTTGAAACGGTCTCCTCCAGTTTGATGACCGACTGGCCCAGTACCTATAAACAGAAAAAGCAACCGGCGTAAGGTTCAATAATTTGAACCTATGCGCCGGTAACCATAATTCCGTTGGTATAATAATTATTGCCATGAAACTCATATTTATTCCAGAGGTCGGGTGTGGGCAGCGCCTACATTTTCTTGATATACCGGAAAATAACAAAAACATGAATAAAATATCCATTAAATGGATAGGCTATAAATGAACATATAGTTCGACATAGAAATACATATTTAATTCTTGCCAAGAAGCAGATTTTTTGTTATCAAATCTTAGCTTCGGACACAACATTTTTTAGGCTCTCTTTTTCGAGGACAAGGGATTTTCTGGATATATATCTTGAAAAACAGTGTAGCCGCAGCCCTCATACAAATCAGAACTTCTTTCCAATGGTAGTACATTTTTTCTTTGATTGCCTGCTCTGCCCACATGTCGGCAGTCTGAAAGATTCCGGCAAGATGAAGTTTTTTGATTTTATCATAAAGGGTAGCATTCATTTAAGAAAATAAACTTTATTCATATTACTATTTTCTGCCTTATAACCTATAAATTATGTCGATAATGTTCTATTTCAAAGAGATATATTTTTTAATAAATTTATTTCTTGAACACAAGTATTTTTTAAAACATTAATGACATGTTCTATGATGTTTTTATCCTTTGTTATATTATACTTAATTATTAATTTTTGCGATGAATTAACTAAATTCATTATTTGTTCTGATCCATCTATTAAATTATCAACATTATTTAATAGATAATTGTGTTTTTTCATATACTTAAATCTTTCTATCATTAATATTTTATGATCTAATAATGAAGAAATAGCTCTTAAATCACAATACTCTAGATTATTCATAACTAATGCATAATATTTACATAGTTCATCATAACAATCTACTCCGTAAACATGAGCAAATTCATTACTAGCTACTGGGTTTATATACGAGTTAAAATCTATAATTACTTTATCAATATAAAATTTATATGAATCTATATCATCTTTTTTCTTTCTTACTTTGAATGAACAAATTCCTTCTGGCCTTTTATCATAATAATCTTCTATTACAGGAATATCACAGCCTTTTAAATAATCATTAAAAGTTATTTCCATTAAATTATATTTTCCTAAAGAGTCATTATCCGCGCAATATAAAATTTCATTTTCTTCATCAATTCCATATACTAGTACCGGATGATAAAATGCTCGATCTTGTTTCAAAACATATTGTTTATTTATCACAGCAAAAACATATTCTTCATTAAATATGCATTCATTTATGTAATTTATTTCATTATTCCATTTGCTTAATACATTTTGCCTTGATATTCTATTCATAAGTAACCAAGGGTTTGAATATTGTTCATAAAAATTAAAATCTCCATAAAAATGATAAAAAAAATCTAAAGTTCCTTTTCTATGAGTATTATACAAATTTTTTAAACAATAAATTTGTATATAATTATTAAAAATCCAATCATTACATTCATCATATGACATTAATATAGCATGTACAGCACATTGATGCGAATATGAAAATATCTTTGGTCTTACTATTGGTAGTATTTTTTTCATAGTAACTTACCTTTCATTTTAATTTTTTCAAACACATTTACTATTTAATTTACATTATCCTGTTTTAATACAAAGTATATAATTTATATTCGGCGAATATCAATAGTCATTGTAATTCTCTAAGCATTGGTAATGTAAAATCGAGCAATGTAATATAACTAAAAGTTCCACCTGCCTTTTTAATCTCAGATAAATTAGTACTATCAGCTAATAGCCTAACTTTTCATATTTTCGGTTTAACTTTCTAGGAGTATAAATTATTGCTTCATTTGCTGAAATTATGTTAAAGATACAATCATTTCCCTTACTTGATAGTCATCAAGACCTAGATACCATCTATTTTCCCAGAAGAAAATTTAAAATGACCATTTATAAACATAGTAATTAAGAAAGTTTTGGGTATCTAGGTCATATAAATGCTTTCAATGAATCTGGAGCAAATAGAACGTCACGTCATTTGCCCAATTTAGTACGATTTTTGCCTCTTTAAATCATTCAATTTGCCATGATAAGTGTACACATAATATTCATAGTTGCCATCTTTGATTAGGCTGAATAGTTTTATAATATCATATGGCATATGGAAGAACAATATCGCCACATCTCAACATAACTATAACCAATTGACACTAATGAAGGCTACAACCTATTTAAATTGAAATGTTGTGAGAGTTATATCTAAATCTAGCTTTTGAATATATTTGATTATTTTTGAAGAACCTTGCTGTTAGAATATAAATAGAACAAGTCAAAATGAGAAAGTCCTAAATAGTAAAAACATGATATAATACAGGTAACGTACTACAGGAGGATCTCATTATGGCGAAACAATACAGCAAACAGTTTAAACTGGATGCAGTCCAGTATTATCAGGATCACGAGGATCTGGGGCTACAAGGATGTGCATCTAACCTTGGTATCAGCCAACAGACACTTTCCAGGTGGAAGAAAGAACTGAAGAATACTGGGGATATTGAATCTCGTGGTTCTGGTAATTACTCTTCTGAGGAAGAAAAAGAAATTGCCAAATTAAAACGTGAACTGCGCGATACACAGGATGCACTTGATGTGCTAAAAAAAGCCATCAGCATTCTGGGAAAATAACAGAAGCCATTTATCTTGAGGTTTCTGAAAAGACGGAAGCAGCTAAAAAAGAAAACCGCCGGGTTTCCGTCTCTGGGATGCTGAAAATACTAGGCGTTTCACGGTCAGGTTATCGTGCGTGGCTGAAACACATGCCTTCCGATATGCAAAAACGAAAGGAAGCTGTGAAAGTCAAAATCAAGGATATCTATGATGATTCAAAACAAAACTACGGAGCACCCAAAATCACCAAGGAACTACAAAAAGGCGGAGAAATCATCTCGGAACGTACCGTTGGTAGATATATGAGAGAAATGGGAATAAAAGCGCAATGGGTAAAACCATGGACCATCACAACGAAAGATTCCGATTTTAGCTACGAACTACAGAATATCCTGAATGAACAGTTTAATCCTGACCGCCCAAATGCCGTTTGGTGCAGTGACATTACTTATATCTGGACTAGAGACGGTTTCGTCTATCTGACCAGCATTCTCGATTTATTTTCCAGAAAGATCATTGCCTGGACTCTTTCCAAAACAATGGAGGTAAGCTGTGTGATTGATACAATAAACAAGGCAAAAGCAAGGCGTAATACAGATTTACCACTGATTCTGCACAGTGACCGAGGAAGTCAGTATGTTTCAAAGGAATACCGAAAAGTAACGTCCAATATGCAGCGAAGCTATTCAAAGAAAGCGTTCCCCTGGGATAATGCATGCATAGAGTCTTTCCATTCCCTCCTGAAACGAGAATGGATCAACCGGTTCAGAATCCGAGATTATGGCCAGGCATACCGTCTTATATTTGAATATATTGAAGCCTTTTACAATACCAAAAGGATTCATAGTCACTGTGACTATATGTCTCCGGATGATTTCGAAAAGCTATACGCAGAAGCACAGAAAGACGGCTTGCAATTAGCGGGTTAAAATGAGGATAAACTTCTCATTTTAACTTGTACTAAATCTTGACAGAGGTCCACCTTGATTCAAAACTCCCCAAGTATTTTACATCAAACAGCAGAATTCTTACTATCCTGTTTTAATGCCTTCACAGCAGGTTTACGATTCGTTTTATGCTGATATTCCTTACGGTAATCGCTGGGTATCATGCCGGTTTCCTTTTTAAAAATACGGCTGAAATATTTCTCGTCCTCATAACCGGTATGCCAGGCAATCCAGCGGATGGTTTTATTGCTTAATGTCAGGAATTCCTTAGCTTTGCTGATACGGACAAGGCGAAGATAATTACCAAAGGACTCACCTACGATATCCCGGAAACACTGGTTAAAATAACTTCTGCTCATATGTATGCGGCCGGCTACGTCGGAAGAGATAAGCTGGGTCATATATTCCGTATCCGCCAGTTTTTTCGCTTTCATAATACTTTCTGTTATTTCTTCCGAAAAAGCCAGGGACTGGATTGCAAAATCAGTATTCTGATATAAGGATTCCAGCCATTCCTCGATTTCCAGCCAGCTTCTGAAGGCATCCGGCATAGTAAGGGTTTTGCCC
>JAEZSL010000217.1 GCA_023443925.1 Bacillota bacterium
ATATGTGCATGTTAAAATAAGCATACGGATTGTCCTAAAGGAGAAAAGAAATGTCAAATGATAACAGCAATAAGGATGAGAAAGCATACTCTTTTATACAGGAACAAATTGCGTCCAAAAAGAAATTCAAATTCAGAAGAATGTTCTACTCCGTAACATGGACCGTAATACTGGCATGTATCTTCGGCTTAGTAGCCGGAGTCGCCTTTTGTATATCCGAACCTGCCATCAGCCGAATCTTAGGAAGATATCAGGAAAAAAAGACAGTGGAATTTCCGACTTCCACACCGGACGCTTCCTCAGCACCCAATGTGACACCGGAACCCACAGGCGGAGCACCGGATAATACGGTAAATGGCACAAAACCTGATCCGGATAAGCCGAATGACGGCAAAGGGGAACAGACTCCGGATGAAATTGACAAGAAACCGGATACGGTGATAATAGAGAAGCATATACCAGCCGATATCCAGGATTTAAATAATATATATATGGAAATACGCAACATTGCCAATGAGGTAGATAAATCCATACTAAATGTGACCAGTGTAAGCAGCGGAGTAGACGTACTGCTTAATAATGAATATGAAGCGGATAAAGTATCCTCCGGTCTGGTGGTAGCCAATAATGGTGCCGACCTGCTGATTTTGGTCAGTTATGACAGGGTGCAGGATGCAAAAAACATACAGGTAGACCTGACGGAATCTCTAAGCGTCAAGGCAAAACTGCAGAACTATGACAGCGATCTGAATCTGGCGGTTCTGGCGGTAAGCCTGAAAGACATTCCAGATATGGTTTTAAACAGTATTAAGCCAGCTAAATTGGGAGAATCCTATCCCCTTATAGTCGGTACGCTGGTTCTTGCTCTGGGAAGCCCTAACGGATATGTGGATTCCATGGCATTCGGAATGATAAACGGCAGAGGATACAGCAAGTATATAACGGATAATAAAATCGACCTGTTTAATACGGATATACGGGAGAATGAACACAGTGACGGTGTCATCGTGAATCTGAGAGGTGAAGTCATAGGAATCATGACCCAGAAATTAAAAGATGATTATAATCAGAACGTGAATACCGTCATCGGTATTACCCAGATAAAAGAAATTATAGCGAGCCTGGTAAATAACCGGGAGAGAAGCTATTTTGGCATTAAGGGAGTCGATATGACAGAGGCTGCTCTTAGCCAGGCCGGTGTTACAAACGGCATATGCATAACTGAAGTTGAAACGGATTCACCGGCGCTGGCCGCAGGACTTCAAAACGGTGATATTATAACATCGGTGAATGATACGGAGATTATCTCTGTGAAGACCTTTTACAGTCTTATTTCCACCAGTACTCCCAAAACGGTTTTGAAAGTTACTATAAAGCGAAATGAGAAAAATTCATCAGATGAAATGGAATTAGAAGTGACCCTTGGTAAAAAGGATGGAAAATAAACAGGAATGAACAAAGGGCTGCCGCCAGGCGGCCTTTTTTAATTTATAGGAAAGTTCTCCGAACTTACCTATAAATTAAAAAGTCTTCCAGGCAGGATGCACATGAACACGCAAAAGGATAAATCCTTTGGAAGATGTCACTGTCGTGACAGCGCGTCAGCGCTAGAGTCTGGCGAGCCAGACTCTTTCTTATCTCTTAGGAAAGCGTGTCCTAAGCGGACTCTTTTTCATTCTTTGAGCGAAAGTAGGTTGAAAACAACAGGCGCCTAAGGTATAATAAGTGGGACGACGGAAAATCCGGTACATTGAAATGGGTTATTTAGTAGTTAAAATAGAAACAAAAAGAGTTGGAAAGGCCGGGTATCTGAATGAGATATATAGGAGATCTCAGGGATGGGGAAATGATTTCGGAAACCTATCTCTGTAAAACAAAACAGACATTAAAAACAAAAGCAGGAAAGAATTATTATTCTCTACTATTACAGGATAAATCAGGGACATTGGATGCTAAGATATGGGAACTGTCTGCAGGCATAGACCATTTTGAAGCCATGGAATATATCCGGGTGGATGGTCAGATAATTAGTTTTCAGGGTACCCTACAGTTAAATGTGAAGCGGGTAAGAAGAAGCCAGGAAGGGGAATATGATCCGGCGGATTTTGTACCGACTACGAATAAAAATATTGATGAAATGTACAGTGAGCTAGTAAAATTTATCAGTTCTATACAACAGCCGCATTTAAAAAAGCTTGCGGAAAGTTTTTTTATAGAGGACAAAACCTTTGCTGTAGGTTTTAAAAAGCATTCTGCCGCAAAAAGCGTACATCATGGTTTTGTGGGAGGCTTGCTGGAACATACTTTAAGTGTGGTAAAACTTTGCGATTACTATGCAAAGAATTATCCTTTAATTAACAGGGATTTATTAATTACAGCCGCTATTTTTCATGATATCGGCAAGATGGAAGAACTCTCATCTTTTCCGGAAAATGATTACACGGATGAAGGCCAGTTACTGGGACATATCTATATCGGAACGGAAATTATCGGTTCCAGAATCAGAACCATACCAAACTTTCCGGTACAGTTAGCTTCGGAATTAAAACACTGTATTTTAGCCCATCATGGCGAGCTTGAGTACGGTTCACCCAAAAAACCGGCTATTATAGAAGCTCTGGCGCTGAATTTTGCGGACAATACGGATGCGAAACTGCAGACCATGACAGAGATCTTAAACGGCGGGGACGAAAAAATGACCTGGCTGGGCTTAAGCCGTTTGTTTGAGTCCAATATCAGAAGAACTACCATATAGAAGATTATTACTAAGAAAATCAACCCATACTGGGAATTTTCTAAGTAAAAGGAGCTTCGTTAAAAAGAAGAGCTTCAGATAAAGAGGAACACCACATATTGTGAATTACCTCATAAGAGGATTCAGACAGTACCTTACCAGATAACTGGGGTTAATGTCAGTAAAAGAATTGGAATATAACATATGAGACCGCTGAAAATTCCCTGTAATATTACCTGGGAGGTAGATTATTTTACCTGGGAATTTGATGGCGGTCTGTTTTTTGGACAATAATATCATTAAAGTTTAATATAGTGTCCCTTGATAGAATACTTAATATCTGCTGCAGAATATTTCTTAAAGAAATTAAAGCTTTAAAATTAGAGCTTTTCTTAAGAAAATATTTATGAATTTATTTGGGTAGATAAATAGTTATTTAGATGGCAGTTATATTAGGGCGTGTCTGAGCAACAGAAACTTTTTTTGATTTACCTGCATTGGGAACCTGTTCAGTAGGAGGAAAGAGAATATAAATGTTATTAAATAAAAATGATGAAGTGATAATTGACATCGAGGATATTGGGTCTGAGGGTGAGGGAATCGGCAGACACCAGGGATATACCCTCTTTGTCAAGAATGCCCTGCCCGGTGATAAAGTAAAGGCTAAGGTCATGAAATGCAAGAAAACCTACGGTTATGCCAGATTAATGGAAGTGATTAACGCCTCTCCTTACCGTATCGATCCCAAATGCAAGATAGCCGGAAAATGCGGAGGCTGCAGTCTGCAGCACTTGGCCTATGAGCGGCAGCTGCAATATAAGCAGAATAAGGTTAAGAACTGTCTGGAGAGAATCGGTGGATTTAAAGGTATTGCACTGGAGCCCATTATTGGTATGGAAGAGCCGTATTACTACCGTAACAAGGCCCAGTTTCCGGTGGGCAGAAATAAGGATGGTAAAGTCGTAATCGGGTTTTATGCCGGGGGTACCCACTCTATTATCGATACTGACCACTGCTGCATCCAGGCGAAAGAGAATGATGCAATAATTGAAACCATACGAAACTTTTTGGAAGAGCACCGGATCAGTACCTATAACGAAGAAAAGCAGGAAGGTCTGGTTCGGCATATTTTAACCAGAACCGGGTTTATAACCGGGGAAATCATGGTCTGTCTTATTATCAACGGAGACGATCTTCCGAAAAAGGAGATACTTGTAAAACTCCTTGCTCAGATTTCCGGAATGAAGAGTATCAGCCTGAATATCAACAAGGCAAAAACCAATGTGATTCTTGGAGATAAGGTTATTAATCTATGGGGTGAGCCTTATATTACGGATTATATCGGAGATATCAAATATCAGATTTCTCCTTTATCTTTTTATCAGGTTAATCCGGTACAAACCAGAGTTTTATATGAAACAGCCCTTTCCTTTGCCGGTCTTGCCGGCAATGAAACGGTCTGGGACTTATACTGTGGAATTGGTACTATTTCTTTATTCTTAGCGGGTAAGGCAAAGCAGGTTTACGGTGTGGAGATTATTCCCCAGGCCATTGAGGATGCGAAAAGAAATGCGGAAATCAACCTGATTAAGAATGCAGAATTCTTTGTCGGTGCGGCAGAAGAGATACTTCCGGCAAAATACAGGGAAGAAAATATCCAAGCCGATGTTATTGTAGTTGACCCTCCAAGAAAAGGCTGTGAAGAAAGTTTACTGGACACCATAGTACAGATGGCTCCGGAAAAGGTTGTATATGTATCCTGCGATCCGGCAACGTTAGCCAGAGATTTAAGATATCTCTGCGACAGGGGGTATGAGGTGAAGAGGGTACAGGCAGTAGATCAATTTCCTCATACGGGTCATGTGGAGTGTGTGGTATCGATGTCAAAGGTTAAATAGGAAAAGACTGAAATCTATGTGGTAATATTATTATAATTATGTAAAAAGGAGAACTTAAAATGGAAAGAGTTATATGGGTTCGAAGTAATGAAAAAATGATAGGTGCAAAAGAAGATGATGGATTGGCTGTTGTAAACAAGTATTTAGAAGAAGGATGGAAAGTTAAGCATATATCGGCATGTGCTTTAGGTGATAGCGTAATGACAGGACAAGCGTATATTGTTATTGAAAAAATTGATGATTAGCAGATGAGCATGCAGATGACAAGGGGATTCTTGATAATGACAGATATATTTCGGAGCATATTGCCGAGTATCAATCCGTAGCTAA
Organism: Bacillota bacterium; assembly: GCA_023443925.1. The sequence goes on from JAEZSL010000217.1 coordinate 4,963, forward strand.
AAGCGGCTTTCAATTCCATATCGCCGGAATTCTGCAGACAAAATGAAACGCTGTGAAGGTTAATACCTTTTCGCACACCCTAAAAGTTGTTCATTCTGCTCATGCTCATGATAATTATATATATATCTGTTTGACAAATGTCGAATTAATATATGGAAGTAATAAAAACACCTTGTTGGTTTGTATGGAACTGACAAGGTGTTTATTTTGCAAAAATATGCAAAATAGGAATAATAATGATTCTGAAGCAAGGTTGTGGTATAAAACTCCCATATTAAAAGTAGCAACAGATTCTTAAATCTTTATACTTTCTTTATAAATAACTCTTATCCTTTGTTTATTACAAAGAAAAGGGGATATTTATGGATAACATATTAACGACAAAGGATTTATGTAAAAATTTCAAAAAGCAAAAAGCCAACGACAATATTTCAATCACTGTCAGAAAAAACAGTATTTACGGTCTGCTTGGACCGAATGGAGCTGGTAAATCCACATTGCTTAAAATGATAACAGGTATGATAAATCCCTCTTCAGGTGAGATTTATTATAATGGAAAGGCTTGGGAAAGAAAAGATTTAATACATATAGGTGCATTAATTGAAGCACCGCCTATTTATGAAAATTTAACAGCCTTTGAAAATCTAAAAGTTAGAGCCCTGCTCTACAATTTATCGAATAACAGAATTGAGGAAGTGCTAAAAACTGTGGATCTTACCAATACCGGAAAGAAAAAGGCGGGACATTTTTCAATGGGTATGAAACAAAGATTGGGGATTGCTATGGCACTTTTAAACAATCCTACCCTGTTAATTCTTGACGAACCTACAAATGGACTTGATCCTATTGGTATACAGGATATAAGAGAACTAATTTTATCGTTTCCTCAGAAAGGTATAACTGTTATCTTATCAAGCCATATATTATCTGAGGTAGAACAGATAGCGGAGGATATAGGTATCATTGCCAACGGAAAGCTTTGGTATGAAGACAAAATTCATAAAAACGAAAATTTAGAAAGTTTATTTATGGAGGTTGTAAGAAAGTCAGGTGCTTATAATGGTTAATTATTTGAAATCTGAATTTCTAAAACAAAAGAAACGTTTTACATTAAAATTACTTTGGTTAAGTCCTCTTATTCCTATCGCTCTGTCACTTATTCTTATGGGTGGAAATTATTTTATGGAAGGTGCATTTAACTGGTGGTATACACTTATTCTTCCCGGTTCACTTTCTATGATTGTAAGCTTTACTGTCTCTGGAGAGAAAAAGCATAACCGGCACGGGTTATTTGCTGTTAGTATCAACAAGAAGATTTTGTGGCTTTCACAAATTTTCATGAATACAATTTTGTTACTGTGTGTAAATCTAATATATTTGATTTACATGATAGTAATTGGAGCATTTTTCGGTCTCAGCGTACCTTTTACAGAGAGTTTAACTGCAAGCTTTGTGTTGTTCTTAACTTTTGCGTGGCAGATACCTGTTTTCATGTTTGTCAGCGAGAAATTAAGTTCTTCTTCCTCGATAATAATTAATTTGGTTTGCAATATGGGCTTTGGCATTTTTTTTGCTGCATCAAAATTATGGTTTGTTCCATTTGCCATTCCGGCACGGCTTATGTGCCCTATTATTAAAGTCTTACCAAATGGTCTGCCTCTTCCGGCAGGACATCATCTAAGTGACAATCGGGTTATTTTAACAGGATTGGTAATAACAACAGGACTATATTTTATTTTTTCCCTTATAACTACATTGTGGTTTAATAAAAGGGAGGTAAAATAAATGTCTTTTTATTCGAATCTAAAATCTGATTTATATAAATTATTTCATACCCCCCTATGGCTTATTCATTTAGTTATACCTGTTATCGGAATTGCCTTGTTTATATGGTATTACTCATTTTCTCAATGGGATGAAATGAATAAATTGTCGGGATATATACAAGCATTATCTATTACTTTTACTGTTTTAATTGGAATCATAACTTCTGTCCTGGCAGAGACGGAGCAAAAAGCAGGAGATTTTCAGTCGCTTTTAGTAACAGTGAATTCCAAATGCGTTTCACATATCAGTAAGCTGATATTACTTGTTTTATTTGGTTTTGCATCCTCGCTGCTTGCTTTGGCAGGTTTTGGTGTGTGCTTTATGAGTATGGGATATATAACATTTAATCTGCTGTTTTATGTTAAAGCTGCTATCCTATTAGTTATGAGTGTTCTTCCTCTGTATTTACTGCACTATATCGTCAGTTTTCTCTTTGGAAAAGGGTTTAGCATAGGGCTTGGTATCGTAGGTGGTTTAATTAGTGCATTGCTGTTAACGGGGCTTGGTGATGGCATCTGGTGGTATCTTCCATGGGGAATTGCAGCACGATTTTCTGGGAGTTTACTTCTGTCAAGTTTAGCGGATATAGATTTTTTACAGTATAATGGTATAATACAAAGTGTGATATTTATTTTATTATTTACCTTGGTTTTTAATGCCTTGCTCATATTACTGTTTAATAAATGGGAGGGAAGAAAAGCAGAGGATTAAAGGAGATACTATGGCTCAGATTCTTGTTATTGATGATGATACTGCAATTTGTAAGATGATTGAAACCGCACTTACAAGAGATGGCCATTTTGTTATTACAAAAAATTCTGCAGGTGAGGTTACAAAAGAAATTTATAAAAATGTAGATTTAATTCTGCTTGATATAATGATGCCTCAGTTGGATGGCATTACTTTTTGTAAAGAAAATAGAAATATGATTGATTCTCCAATTTTGTTTTTAACCGCTAAAACAATGGAACAAGATATTGTGGATGGTTTTTTGGCCGGTGGTGACGATTATATCAAAAAACCGTTTGGTATTTCTGAGCTTAGAGCAAGAGTAAACGCACACATTCGCAGAGAACATAGGGTTAAGCATCAAAGTTTAATCTTAGATTACGTTGTTTTTGATTTGTCAGAAAAGACGGTAACTGTTAAAAATGAACGGATACCTTTAACCAAAAGTGAATATGAAATTTGCGAATTATTGGCAAGAAATAAGGGGCAGGTCTTTTCTCATGAGAATATTTTGGAGAAAGTTTTGGGCTTTCATTCTGAAAGTGATATTTCCTCAATTCGTGTCCATATTAAAAATATCAGAAGCAAAATCAGTAATATAACGGAATGCCCTATTGAGACTGTATGGGGAGTGGGGTACAAATGGAAATAAGAAAGAAAAAAGCAATTTCAATATTCAGACTGTTCTTAGAACATTTAATTGGACTTTCAATTGCAATTATATCTTTAATCCTTGTGATGTTTATAATTATATCGCTTTCATTTCAATCAGGCTTTATTTTGCAGGCTAATTATACCGAGGTTAAATTAAATCAATTAGAAGAAACTTTAAGAGAGAATTTTAATAAAAACTTATTGCCGCTTTATTGCAGCTATATTCTTATAGATCATACCGGTGACATTATAGAAAGCAATATGAGCAAGAAGGATATTGAAAAAACAAGGTCATGTTTTCTGAGTGGCAAAAGATCATCCTATATTTATTACAAAGAAATAAAACAGGCTAACGGCAATGTACTTATTATTAAGTATGATATGTTCGCACATTTTAGTAATCCGTTACTTCATAAAGCAATTCCTTATCCGGAACTAATTATACTGCTTATTCCTTTCATATGTATCGTTCTGTTTGCTATCATTACGGCTTTAAAATTCAGCAGAAAGCTGAAGCAAAATTTAATACCCATTATTATCGCTACAGAAAAGATAGAAGCCCAAGACCTGGATTTCAAAATTACGCCTACAAAAATAATAGAATTCAATTCATCTTTGAATGCAATTGATAAACTAAAAGAAGCCCTAACGGTTTCCTTAAACAAACAGTGGGACAATGAACAGCAAAGAAAATCACAGCTTTGTGCACTTACTCACGATATTAATACACCCTTGACTATTATTAAAGGTAATGCAGAACTGCTGCTTGAAGAAGAAGGTTCGAAAGAAAATAAAGAATTGATTTCTTACATTCAAACAAGCTCCAATACGATTGAAAAGTATTTAGAATTGTTAATGGGTATTGTTAATAACGAGTCATTATCTTTTAACAGAGAACTCGTTCGGTTAGATAATTTTATGAACGATGTCACAGCTGATGTATTACCCCTTTGCAAAATAAAAAATATAGAATTTAATTTACAGAATGATGCAAAATGCGATACTATCTATATAGACAAGGAGCTTTTAAAACGAGCAATTATAAATATCGTTGATAACGCGGTACGTTATTCTTATAAAAACAGCCACATTGATGCGGTTATATCAGACAATGAAACACATATTAATTTTGTGATAAACGATTATGGTAAAGGTTTTTCTGAGGAAAGTTTAAAAAAAGCCACTCAAGAATTTTTCACCGAAGATACTTCTCGTACAAATCATAATTATGGTTTGGGATTAAATTTTGCAAAAAAGGTTGCAGAGATGCATAAGGGGATGCTGGTAATTGAAAACAGAGCCGAAATGGATGGGGCTAAAGTGTCAATCAATCTTGCAAAATAAAAGAATGTCTGGGGCTCTGAGCCTGGAGTTAGCTGCGGTTTTGCTAATAAAAGATTGTATGAAGGAGAAAATTTAAATGAAAAATAATATAAATCTTAAAAACATACCAAAGGAAGCGCTTCTGGTACAGGAAGTTATTGAAGAGCTATTTGAAAATCAGCTGATCGGTATTTATCTATATGGTTCAGCGATACTAGGAGGTCTGCACATTAACAGTGATGTGGATATTTTAGTCATTAGTAATCAGAACTTATCAGATGCAGACAGAAACGTGTTGACTAAGCGGTTAATGCTTGTATCTGGTAAAATAGGTAATAAAAACTTTAAAAGATCCCTTGAAGTGACTATAATCAATAAAAATGATATTGATCCCTGGCAGCTTACACCTAAATGTGAATACATGTATGGAGAGTGGCTGAGAGAACAAATTGAGGCCGGGGATATCCCAAAAGCAAGTTATGATCCGGATGTGGCAATTCTCTTGTGGCAGGCAAGAAGCTATAGCTTACCTTTGAAAGGTCCGGAAGTGGAAAAAGTAATTGAGCCGATACCAATGAAAGACATACATAATGCAATTAGATGTTCTTTACCAGAATTGGTTGCTGGTGTCAAAGGCGACGAACGGAATGTGCTTTTGACCTTAGCCAGGATGTGGTTTACAGTATCCACCGGCGAAATTACCTCAAAAGATGCAGCGGCAGAATGGGCGGCACCCAGACTTCCCCATAATCTGTCTGCACTACTTGAAATAGCTCGAAAAGCTTATTTAGGTGAATGTGATGATTGCTGGAATGACTTAGAAGCGGAGATAGCTTTGCTTGTTGCCTTTTTGTATAAGTCCATTGAAGACCTGCTTGATAACATAAAAAACACCAGCTTATAGAGCGGATTTATGCGCTTCAGCCTGATACTGCCCCATATAAATCTATAAATCATATAGGCAATGGAAAACAATTATAAAAAATTAAATATTTTCTGTGTTATATACCAAATTATGCTAAAATATTCTTAAGTCTTATATTTATAATGCAAAGATTACAATGATTGGTCAGGTAGAGATAAAATATGCAGAAAAATAAATATATTAATACCGTAATAAATTTTATAGAAAGCAATTTATCAACTGAAATTAATCCCGAAATAATTGCAAAAAAACATTTCATCTCACTTAGTCAGTTATACCGGGATTTTTATGCATATACCGGTCATTCCATTAAAGAATATATCCGTAAGAGGCGCATCTCAAATGCTTGTGAAAAAATAAAATGTTCAACTCTCTCCCTTTCCATCATTGCCGATGAAAGTTGTTCAAAAACACAACCGGCATTTCACAAGCAGTTTAAAAGTATCGTTGGTATGACTCCTCTTGAATACAGACATGCTGATACCTATTTCTATTTCTATCCTTTTTATGCGAATGAAATCAGCATTGCCGTAAAGGTCGGCTATGAAGATATACCTGAATGTACCACAATAAGATTTTATGATACCTGTTTCGTTGGTATTGAAGATAAAGCAATCGCTTCTTTGGGCAATATTAACTATCGTGTTTTTGGCAGAAACGGAATGCAGCTAGGAAATCGGTTTTGTTATGAAGTAATGACCGAGAAAGATGCCATTAACGGCGGTGTCCTTAACTTTTCTGGCACGTATGCCACCTGCGTGGTGGATTATAACGAACAGGACATCAGCAATGGCTGGAATTATCTATACAACACCTGGCTCTCAACCAGTATGTTTGAACGATCGGATGAAGGATATTTTGAGGAATATATATTTAAAAATGGGAAACCCCATAAACTGAAACTTTATCTTCCTGTGAAAAAACGGAAAACGACACAACATATCACCATATCGGAAATATCGGAGATGGCTTTTGTGATTGCCAGAGAAAAGGGAAACAATGCGGAATATAAAGCATCTCAAAAGGTGATGGACCTATTGCAGGAGCATTATCCGCTGCTGGTCCGGAATGCGACGCATTTTTATATGTGTGTTCAGGAGGATATCTATGAATGCGGAATCGAATGTGGGTGTGCTTTTCGGATTTCTTATGGAGTTAATCTTGAGGTATTACATATCCCCGCCGGAATGTATGCGGTGTTAACGCAAGACTGTTATGGTGATATTCGTCTAAGCGGAGAAAAAATGAATTTATGGCTTGCCAACAATAGCATTGCCCATGAGAATAAACCGGTCTTCGCGGTTTATGAAACACGAAATGGCAAATATGATACGGATAGCATCCAAATGAAATTATTCAAACGTTTGAAAGATGACAAAAACGGATAACACAGATGTCCTGAACGGTTATACAATGAATTCATAAATCCTAAGAAGGAGTGTGAACATGAGTCAACCTATTCAAAAAACCGAACAAAATCCCAACAGTTATTTCCCGAAAGAAAAACCTGTGATTCTAAGTATGGCGGCACATGATGCTAAGCCAACAACCGTTGAAGAATTGCAGGTATATGTATCAAACAACGGGGAGCCTCCCAAAAACTCAAATAAAATTAAAGGTATCCGCAGGTTATGGCATGATAATAAAGGCGAAAACTATTATCTTGAAGGCTGCTTTACGGCAGTTATGAAAGCCATAGGCGAATCACCGGACTATGATTTCGTATTTTTCACAGTGGCAGGCGGCAGTATCTTCACCCAGGTTTACCGTGGTGGTACCGCCGGGTTAGCTTCTGTGCTTGATCATCGCATCATGCCGCATATTTTCAAGCAGTGCGGCTATTCGTATATCTATGTTGACAATAAGACCATAAAAAATCATTACGAACTGGTAGTTGACGTTATCAAAACTGCCATTGACAAAGGCATACCCGTTATGTCCTCCGGCTTTGGAAATATTCAGCTTGGCAGTAATACGGTTAACCACAGAGAATGGTGCAATATCGGCGGTTATGACACGGAGGATACCTTTTATGTCAATGTGTTCCCGGAGGATGCTGTTGTTGAGGAAAATGGATACTGTACTGTAAAAAGCGGATTAATTGGTTCTGACGGGCTTTATATTCTGCATAAGAAGTTATACACTCCGGTTATTTCGGATATATACCGGCAGGCAATTTTTTCTATACCAGCATTCATAACGCTGCCTTCCTTCAATGGAATTTCCTTGGGGCAGCAGGCGTTTTATGATTGGGCTGATAATATGCTGAAAAATGAGAATTTTGAAAATCTGAGTGAGAATTCCTTTGAAGGTTTTCTATGGGAGGGTCACCATGCACCCTGGATAAATTCATGGACCAATGAAGTTTATATGAGAGTATGTTTTGATAAAGTCATTACGGAATGCGGGCTGCCACAAGCAATCAAAGTGAAAGAGATTTATGCTAAAATATACGCAGATTTACCTCAGATCCAAAAACTTCACGGCGGGGATTTCTTTGCAGCAAACAATATTATTAACAAACCGGATGTAAGAAAATCCATTGCTTCTATTCTGCGTAATATGGGTGATGTTCATAATGAGTTATTTGAACTTTTTGTGTAAAGCAATTTGGTAAATAGTCAAGAAGTATTTTGATTTGGTTTTCTTACAGAAGGGTAACTTTAATAGACCTACGGCTTTCATAACAAAAATCGTAGATTAGAAATGTGATATGGATTACCTACTCT
>JAEZSL010000064.1 GCA_023443925.1 Bacillota bacterium
AAATACCGCATTGGGTTTTTATAAGCTCATGAAAACCATGAAGATAGATATTATCTATAATCATGCGGATTACCGTCTGATGTCAAAACGGGCTGTACAGCAATTTGCAAACTATACGGAAACGAATCTGTTCCTCCGGGGTATCATACCCCTTATCGGATATCCGTCCGCTGTTGTGAAATATGACAGAAAATCCAGGGTTGCAGGAGAATCCAAATATCCTCTAAGCAAAATGCTTTCCATGGCTTTTGAGGGGATTACTTCTTTCAGCATCCAGCCCATCCGTATGATAACAGGGATTGGTTTAACCATAATTATCTGCAGCATACTTGCTGCTATCTATGCCTTCTGCTCCTACATTATGGGAAATGTAGTAGCCGGCTGGACCTCTTTGATCCTTTCAATCTGGTTTATCGGCGGTGTACAGCTTATGTCTGTCGGACTCATTGGAACCTATATCGGTAAAATATACATGGAAGTGAAGCACAGGCCGAGATATAACATCGAGATCAATAATCTTACGGAGTCAGAGAATGGGAAGCAATGATAAGAAGAGAACAATGAAACACTTAAATTTCTTACTTGCTTTTATGAATTCGATAAAAAAGCTGTTAAGAAAAATTAATGCAAGAATGGAAAATAAATATTCGACATCTTTTCTTGCCCTGGTCGTAACACTAATAGCAGCACTGGTAACCGCCAACATTTTATTTCTTCCCAATTACCTTGGGGTGGCGGGCGACGGCTCAACGGATGATATTATGAATGCTGCCGGCATTTATTATATCGGGGATGATTCGGATGAGAATTATAATAATTATTTTGTTAAGACTTACTCTAGAATTGCATCGGGAGGGCAGGAACCAAGCAATACCTTTAACAGCCAGATTGTTATCATTAAGCTTGCGGCGGTAATTGATGATGTGGTTACCCGGGATAATTATTTTGATATACGTTTTTTGGGCCTTTTATATACAATCCTGTTTCTGCCGGCGGTTTACCTTTTTATTAAGCAGGTATGTAATAGGGTAAAACGATTTTCAGAGATTGTTGTTATAGCGGCAGCCGGGCTTTTGATTTTTTCAGATGTGGGATATGTGACTTATTTTAATTCCTTTTATCCGGAAGCGATCTGGTTTATTACCATGCTTTATTGCGTTGCCTTTGCCATGTCATTTCAGAAAAATCAGTCCAGCAGCCGGGATTTGCTTAACCTGGCACTATTTATAGGGGCTGCGGTTATTTTAACCAGTACAAGACGCCAGTGTGCAGTTATTGGTTTTATATTTTCGGTCTATTGTATCCGGCTTATTTTTATCCGGAGGATCTGGATATGGGGTGCAAGCTGTGCAGCAGGTGCTTTTGCACTCAGTATTCTTTCTGTAGCCTGTCTGCTTTCCTATAAACCGGACTTTACCGAAATCAGCAAATTCCATGCAATGACAAGAGGAGTATTATTTGAATCTGTCAATCCGGCCGATACACTTGCCGAATTCGGAATTGATCCATCCTATGAATTGCTGGCAGATGCCTCTGCCTATGATTACCTTCCCTTGGTAAAGGCAGGAGATGCTTCCTTATACCAGGGGTTTATGGATAAATATACCATAGAGGATATTACCGTTTATTATTTGCAGCATCCCGGAAGTCTTCTTGGTATGTTAGATGTCTCCATCAGTTCGGGAATGAATCTGCGCAGGAGCAATTGCGGAAATTACGAAAAAAGCGTAGGGTTGCCGAAGATGGCAAGAAGTTTATTCTGGTCTGCCTGGAGTACGTTTAAGATGACTTCGGCGCCAAGAACCATAGGCTATTTATTTATACTGACAGCGGGTATCGTGTTGTTGTTTTATAAAGGATACTCCATCAGGCCCATAGAGGACAGGAGATCTACTGTTTTTTTGGATATGCTGCTTATGGTATTAGCAGTTTTACTCGTTCAGGCGATTACGGTTATATTAAACAGCGGCGATGCCGAAATGATACAGCGTACCTTTTTAGTAGGTTTTGGCTTGGACATTATGACTTATTGTGTATTTGCAGAATTACTTCATAAAATTAACATCGTTTAAATTAGTTTCCTGTAAGTTATTAGAGAATTTTACAGCGACATTATACTATTCATAAAGGGGTAAATATTACATGACAAATAAAAAGTCTTTCGGTTACCTGATGCAGGATGTGGGACTGGTTTTACTGTTGATTTGTCTTTTTGCCGGAACAGTTGCGGTAAGTTATACATCAAAAGATTTACTTTTTGAGGCTACCATTATGTTATTTGGTACCTTTGCCGCTCTTTTGTTTGCCGGTTTTAAGCTATTTGGACTTTCCTGTGTGCTGGCAGGTCTGGAGATTACCATATATACGGCTTACCGCCTTTATCTGTTCTTATCTTATGACGCAGAAATTCCACTGTTATGTTTTGTATGGGTCGTACTACCCCTTGCCTGTGTCGGTTCCATGTATTTATTTGTGACCGGTAATCACAGGCTGGAACTGGAGAATGACGTATTAAGGGAACAGGTGGAAGAACTGGTTATGGTAAATCCACTTACAAAGTTATATAATCTCAGAAGTTTATATAACGATTTGACGGTTCAGGCAGCTTATGCGGAGAGAAATAAGATAAACTTCTCACTAATGATCATTATATTAAAATATGAAGCCGAGTTAGTCAGTATTTTGTCCAGGCGCAATTATGAGAGTGTCCTGCAAAGACTGGCCCAGATTGTAGTAGATACGGTCCGATTGGAGGATAAAGCTTACTCCATTGATAATAAGGGCAGCCTTGCTGTCATTTTAACCTGCGATAAAGCCGGCGGCGAGATCGCCATGAGAAGAATCAGAAGCCGGATTTCCGAAAAGAATGCCTTTGAGGGTATTACAGATGCAGCAATTAAAGTAGAAGTTAAAATCGCTTTCATGGAATATAACAAAGAACAGTTTGGTAATGACATGATTCAATTTAAACAGAGGGTAGAAAATGAGCTGCAATACGATGTATAAAAAAATTCTATTCTGCTGTCTGTTAATATTAACCGGTCTGTTCCGGCTGACCTATGTGGCGGCAGATGAAAAAAAGGAAATACCCGATGGTGAAATTCTGGTGGTTTATTCGGATGGGGTTGATGATAATACCCTGGAGAGGGTAGATGAAATTATTGAAATATTGACCTATCAGAATTTTAAGGTAAGTTACGGTACCGCCTCGGAATGTATCACGGAATTAAATAAGTTTGCCTATATTCTCTGTTATGATCTGAAAAATTATTCCAGCGAGTTTTTAAGCAGCCTTAAGACCTATGAAGATCTTGCTTTAAATCAAGCGGATGGCCAGTCCGGACATATTTTATTTGTGGGCAATGAATGCATCCGGGATTATTATGACAGCACCGGCAGATCCGGTGATTATGTGACCGTTAACAGTTCGGTGGGAAAAATTGAATACTCTTTTGATGGTTTAACTGCCAGAGAGGGAATGGTGAAAGAGGATTTCTTTCTGTTTCTAAAGGATACTTCCCGTTACATAAGCGGGAGTATAACAGTTAACCAGACCAGGGGCTATTTTTGTGCCAGGGATGGTGCCATAACCCATATACCGGCATCGGATTTTAGCGATAATCTTTTTCTGGCTGCATTTATTAAAGAAGCAGCTTTATGGAAATGGCCATATAATGGTACGCCCTTTGTTTATGCACAATACATTGTTATCGATGAGGTCTATCCTTATCAGGACCCGGCTAAATTACTGGAGATTGTAAAATTATTTGCACAACAGCAGACTCCCTTTGTCATATCTGTGATGCCGATTTACGTTAACGGGAATTATCCGGCTATGGAGCGATTTTGTGAAGTTTTAAGATATGCCCAGGCAAACGGCGGCGGGATTATTATGAATGCTCCGATTAATCAGATGACATTCTTTGATAAAAAAACCGTTCAGGAATATCTTAACATGGCTCTGGAAATATACTTAGGGCACGGGGTTTATCCTCTGGCTCTTAAAGTTCCCCGTAACTGGATGTTCAATGAAGATACCATTGATATTATGAGGCGTTTCAAAACGATTTTTACATCGGAAGACAGGGATACTTATATTGAGCAGACAGAAATGTCCGGAAACCTGGTCTATAAGGACGGGCATGCCTGGGTCGGCACAGCAGTCGCTTTGGACAATCTGGGGACAAGTTATTTATCGGTGTACTCCTCGGCGGTACCGGTTTCAATGAATGGCGGGATTGCTGATATAAAAGAAATTATTGAAGCCTGCCGGAAATCACCCATACCTCTAAAAAGTCTGTGGGATATGGAGCACAGTTTCTGGACGGAGAAAAACTTAATGTCATATAAGAATGGGAACCTGATACTGGACAATAAGAAAATAGACTTAAGCTTTGTACCAGGTACTTATGAAGAAAATTATAATTACAGACGAAATATGCTTCAGCGTTTTTCCAGGGATCTGACCTCTCAGAGCAGAAAACTGATCATTCTGGTAGCAGTTACATCGGGTCTTTTTGTTATATTTATCTTCCTGGCCAGACGTATTAACAGAAGGAAATATTTTTTAACGGATACGAAAAACAGATCAAAAGATAAAAAATCATAAGATAGGATAGAGGGTAGGATATGACATTAGTTGATGTTCTCGCATTATATTCCATATTTGCCATATGGGGGTTAATGTTCGTTAATATATTTCTTTCCATTGGAGGTTTTATCTATATCCTCCGGATAAATCGAACCGACGGGCGAATCCCCCTTAAGGAATATCCCATGGTTACCATTATGGTTCCGGCCCATAATGAGGCAATCGTTATAAAAAAGACCATGGAGGCTCTGCTGAAGTTTGATTACCCAAGGGATAAGTATGAAATTATTGTAATTAATGACAATTCAAAGGACAATTCGGCGGAAGTACTTAAGGAAATTCAAATGAGTAATCCGAACCATAAAATAGTTGTTATTAATACGGATAATATTGTTGGCGGAAAAGGAAAATCCAATGCACTTAATATCGCTTTATCTATTGCGGAGGGAAGCGTAATCGCAGTCTATGATGCGGATAATACCCCGGAGAAGCAGGCACTGAAAATTTTGGTGGAAAACCTGATGGCAGATGAGAAATTAGGTGCTGTTATAGGAAAGTTCAGAACTAGAAATAAATATGCTTCCCTGCTTACCCGGTTTGTCAATATTGAAACCCTGGCATATCAGTGTATGAACCAGGCGGGCAGATATTTCTTCTTCCGCTTATGCACCATTCCCGGTACCAATTATGTCATCAGGCGGGATCTAATTGATAAAATGGGAGGATGGGATGTCAATGCCCTGGCAGAAGATACGGAAATCAGTTTTCGTTTATACCGCATGGGGTATCATATTAAATTTATGCCTCTGGCAGTTACCTGGGAACAGGAACCCCAAATGGTGAAGCAATGGTTTAAACAGCGGACCCGTTGGGTTAAGGGGAATTTATATGTATTAAAAAGCAATTTTAAATATGCATTTGATAAAAATGCAGGAAGAATGAGATTAGATGTTATTTATTATGTCTTTGTATACCTGCTGATGTTTACCTCACTGGTTTTTTCCGATATGATCTTTGTATTAGGCATATTAGGATTTTGTTATGTAACCCTGGGCGGATTTTCATCCTTACTTTGGGAAATGGCAATTCTTCTGTTTGTATTGAATGTTACTATAACACTTTCGGTGGAACGGAATGAATTTAATCTTAGTAATATCGCACTTACCTTTCTGATGTTATTTACCTATGCGAAATTATGGGTTGCCGTTGTGCTCAATGGTTTCATACAGGGAATACAGGATAAAATATATCATAAAGAAGTGATATGGGATAAAACAGAACGATTTGAGGAAACAAACAAATAGGAAAGCAGAATGATTGATTTATACTTAAAAAGCCAAAACTAAGGGGTATAGAATGGAGATAATGATGAAGAAAACAGAAAAAATTATCGCTTTGTGCTTATTATTATTCCTGCTGGTTACCGTTTTCGTACCGGATAAAGTTTATGCCACGGAGAAAGCCGCCAATAAAAAACAAACGAAGACCAGTCTTAATACCAGCAGTAAAACAAAGACAAACAAAGAGGCCGCGTCAGGTACGCAAACGAAGACATCTGCCTCCGATAAGAATAAAAATACCGCTGCCGGAACGAATGCGGATAGTAATAATGCAAATACCAAGGATAAAGCAAATACCCAGGATAATACGAATACCCAGGGTGAAGCAGATACCCGGGGCGATACGGATGCCCGGAATAATACGAAGGTGCCGGACGAGAAAAATACGAAACCCGATATTATTAACTACACCCCCGTTACACTCCCGGAGGATGCAAAAGCACCCGAGGTTACAAAACCGGAATATGAAGAGACAAGCTATACACAGGATACGTTTTTTACGCAGAGAGTATTAAAAGGTATTTATTCTTCCTCTGCCTTATATTTTTATGTTCCGGATTATTGGGATACAAAATATGTGTATGCCGAAATACAGTATGATATCAGCCAGCTTATTGAACAAACCGCATCCTCTGTTACTTTTTCTATTAATAATGTTCCGCTGGAGTCCTACCGGCTGGAATATAAAGAAGGCAGATCCCAGCTCCTTTATGTTAAAATACCGGTGAGTGAATTAACAAAAGGGTACAACTCTTTTACCGTGTCTGCTTATGCAAGATTATTTAATGATGAAGGCTGTGTTGATGATTATTCCGATGCAAACTGGTTTAGCATTAAGGATACCTCTTATGTCAGAAGCGGTTATGAATGCAAGGATCCGGAAAACAGGATTTCCTATTATCCCTATCCTTTTATGTCAACTGCAAATCAGAGCGGAGAAGGACTCACCATTGCAGTATCAGACCAGGCAGCCAATGGCGAAATTGCCGCCGCAATGAATTTGATGGGAGACTTAAGTTCCTATACCGTAGATGAAAACAGCATCCAGTTATGTCTTCTCTCAGACCTGTATAAAACCAGTCCGACCAGAACCATAGTGATTTCCTCCTATGAAAATCTTCCGGAGGAATATAAAAAATTAGTGGTTAAAATTCCTGATAATACAGGGAATACAACCGTGTCCTTTGCAGACGATGCCAAAGGAAACCCTTTACTGATTATTACTTCTGCCGAGGCTGAAAATCTTTCGGAAGCAGTTTTTATGCTTATGGATGAAAACCGGCTTATGCAAGAGAGCAGCAACGTGGCTTCAGTAGAGAAAGGCAGCGCGCTGCTGGCGGTAAACTCAGCAAAAATGAGTGATATGATTGCAGGAAAATATACCTTAGAAGATATTATGGGAAGCGGATTAAGTTATGTTGGCCCTTTTCATCAGGAAAACTTTGTATATCTGCCGGTATCCCAGGACTTCATCCTTTCCGACAGCGGAAAAGTAGCGTTAAAATTCCGTTATAGTGAAAATTTAGATTTTACAAGATCCCTGGTAACGGTTTATTGGGGAGATATACCCATCGCCAGTAAAAAGCTGAGTCTGGAAAAGGCTCCCGGGGATGAACTTAATTTTGATATGCCCAGTGACACAATCGGTACCACTGCAGCAAGCCTGAAGATTTCTTTTGATCTGGAAATTGCGGATCTGATCTGCACACCCAGACAGCAGAATATGCCATGGGCATATATTTCAAGAGAATCGACGATATATCTGCCGCCTTCTTCTGACATCACTCTGTCATTTGACAGGAAAGCGTCTCCATTCCGGTTGGGCGGCAAGTTTAACGATGTTATGATAATTACTTCAAATCAGCCTTCAACCAATGAACTTAATTTATTGGGACAGATTATTGCTATGTATGGAAACGGTGTGGAACCCTATGGTAATCTGTATGTAAGAAAAGCAGCCGAATTTACCCAGGAGGACTCGGACTACAATATTATTACCACGGGAACTTATTCCGGGAATTCTCTGATCTCCCAGATCAACGGTAATTTGAATTTTAAATATGGCATATCGGGTACTGGTTTTGAAAGTAATGAGCAATTGGTTTTATCAAAGGAATATTCCGGTAAAATCTCAATCCTGCAGCTTTTGGAGTCGCCTTTTGCTCTTAACCGTGGATTGCTGGCAGTTACCGGAAGCAATGAGGACAGTTTATTAAAAACCCAGGAGTATTTAAGAGACAGCGTTCTGCGAAGTAAATTAATAAAGGATTGTGCTATTATTGACAATGATTTTAATATGGAAGCCTTCCGTTTTATTAGTAATACGAATACGGAAACCGAACCGGATTTAGTAGCAAAATTTGTACGGAGCAAAAAATCTTTGATCTTTACAGCAATTGCAACCTCCGCTATGTTCATGCTGCTTCTCGCCGTAATAATTATATTACTGAGAATACGTACGTACCGGAAAAAGAATGACAGGAATCCATCTTGATTTTCACGAAGGGTATGAGAATTACACATGGACGGCCGGTCAAAATTATTGTAATATGTAATCGGAGTCTGTTAAAGATTGGAGATAAACATGAATACAGCAAGGATAAAACAACAATGGAGAGATTACCTGGGTGGAAGCCAGAATATGGCTGCATTTATCGTAGCTCTGTTTGCGTTGCTAATCATTAGCTCGGTATTGTTTAAAAACCCCAGACCGTCCGTAATTGATTATGGTGCCTATACGCAGACTATGTATGAACTGGGATTGTATCAGTTAGACCCGGCTGAAAACGGTGATACGGATAATAAGGAATCGGTGATAACAGAAGAATATGGTATAGAGGAGTTATCGTTTTTAAAATTATTGCAGCTGGAACCTGCCAGGACTTTAGTTTATCCTGTCCGGCTTATCGGCTTATTCTGCAAGCTCTTCGAAATTCCCTTTAGTACAATGTATCTGGCAGTTTTATTAATGGGCGTTACCGTTTTCTGCATATATTCCTTAATACGGTCTCTGTTTTGCTACTTCGGTGAATATACCGCCGCAATAGGAATATTGATTTGTGTTATTCTGCTGGATGGAAATCACCTGATTTACTTTAACTCCCTTTATAACGATGGAATCTTTTATGTCAGTTTATTGCTTTTTATTACGGTATTGCTTCATATTATTACGAATGACAGAAATGCTGGAATCTATCCGGTTTTAAAATTGATCCTTTCCGCCTTGCTTCTTATCAATTCCAATGATATGGGAATTCTTTTATTGCCCTTTTCCCTGGCCGCTATTGGTTTTGCGGTCTATTATTGTATTCCTGTTTCGCCTGGATTAATAAGTTATTTTCTGATCAGCCTTCTGGCAGTAATATTTCTGATCCGGGCAAATGTATTATATACGGTACAGAATAACATTCTCTTATCCCACACGCAGATATATCATGGTTTGTTTACCGGAATCCTTCCTAATACCAATGAACCGGAGGAGATACTAAAGGAACTGGAACTGCCGCCGCAACTGATAGAGGACATTGGAAAAAATGCATATCTGCCGGAGGATGGTTATGTGATAAGTCCTTATTCACAGGAAGCAGAAAATGAAATTTACAGTAAGATTACATATGGAACGTTTTTTAAAACTTATTGGAAACACCCTGAAATTTTAAAAAATCTACTGGATAAAACTGCTGCCAACACCGGCTCGGTTCTTTCTTCCCATTTTGCCTATGTCGGCAGGACCAAGGGGGAAGGGGTAGAGTGGGTTGAGAGACATGTGGTTTGGGAATGGATCAGAAAAATAATAGTTCCCGAGTCAGTTCATGGTTACTTTTTTTTATTTCTGCTTAACCAGATCCTCGGAATTTTTCTGGTTATAAGAAACAAGGCTAATAGAGAAGCAGCAATTTTGGGAATCCTATATCTTTTATTCGTGGATACGGCATTGCTGCTGTTTCTTGGAACCTGTCTGTTAAACGGGCTGGCAGAAGTCAGCCTTCAGATACATTATTTTATTATAATCCTTGATGTTTTATGGTTAATCCTATTTTCCACCGTGATATATTACCTGAGAAAGCTAACTGAATACTTAACCTGGAATAAAGAATTAGACAGAGATGGAGAAACGGCTGCTGCAATTGAGGATTATGAGGAAGTTCTGAATCAGAAGAATCCGTTACTTTTGCATGTCCTTCATAAGACCGGACAGCTGCGGAATCTTGCGGCTTTGCACATACGGGAAAAATCCTGGATTGGAGCTGGGATCTTTGCTGCATTGGGACTGCTGGTGATGATATTGGTTATGTACTGTCCCAGAATAGGTGCTTATAACAACGGGGACTTCGGACGTATGATGGAAGCCATGAATATTCAGTATACCCAGGAAGACTGGAAAACACCCGAAGAATTATCCTTAACAAAGGTAGTGGAGACATATGATTGGGTGGAGCAGTATGATTATACCAAGATAATGTTCTTTTATGCGGACTTATCCCAGGCCTTTTTGTCATTTGTTTTAAAACTTGCCGATAATTATATAGGTTTCCAATTTTCCACTGTGTATGTTTCGATAATTTATGTTATAATTTTGATGTTATGTTTTTACACCATTATGCGAACCTTATTTTATCGATTCGGACTATCCGTTAGTCTGTGGGGGTTCCTCCTGATTCTTGTGCTGTTTGACAGAGATAATCTGGGATGGCTGAATTCTTTATTTGGTGAAGGACCCGCATTTGTCGGGCTAATGATGGTGACCGCGAGCAGCCTGTATGTTATACAAAAAGAACGTGGTACATGCAGAATGGGTTTTTTGGCTTTACTTTTTTCCTGTATGTTTTTTGCGGGAACCAAAGCACAGTTTACGGTTACTGCTCTGGTACTGCTGCCCTGGATATTACTCTTGGGAA